>CAZFBZ010000049.1:0-9817 GCA_964517345.1 uncultured Candidatus Peribacteria bacterium
GTGCTGCCGCCGTCGATCACCAGAATCTCCGCGCAACCCACCACACTCTTCAGCGCCGCCTCGATCGTTGCGGCGGAGTTGAACGTGAGGATGTGCACGCTCACCGGAAGTGACGATGTCTCAGACATACACCACGAACTTGTAGAGGATGAAATTCCAGCACACCGCGCAGCCGATGCTGAGGATCTTGGCCCAGAGCGGCGTCACGCCTGCACCCTCCACAAAAGCGATCAAAAGGGCGTTTTGAGCTATAAAATTGAATCCTGTGAGCATCCCGTACTTGATGGAGTGCTTGGCGACATCCCCCCGCTTCTTGAAGGCAAAGTACTTGTGGAACAGGAAGGCGCTGACGGTGCCGAGCACGCTGCTCATCACGCCGCCGATGGCATACGGAATGCCAATGACGAGAAACAATTTATAACTGAGGAGTTCCACGGCTGCCGCGCTGCCGCCGCTCAAGAGATACCGCCCGAACTGGATGGCGGTCGGTTTGACGTGATGCGCTTTGGACTTGATGAACTCAATCATGGGGGAACGGCGGGCACGGATAGGGGGGCGCGACGATCTGATACCCGCCGATCTCGTGCACGATGCTGCCGGAGACCGTCAGTTTCTCCTGCGGGTTCAGTTTCTGGAGGAAGGGCATCCTGCACCAGTCGCCGGAGAGCTCATTGTATTCCTTCGGCAGGCTGAAGGAGAGGTTGGGCATCAGGAAGTGCCAGCGGGGGTTTTCGGGCAATCGTGCGAAGATCTCGGTCTGCTGGATGACGATGTCTTTGTCCGCGTATTCAGTCTGCACGAGCGCGGTCATGGCCAGCGCCGTATCGCTCTGCCCCGAGCCCCGGTGATCCAGCAGCCAATACCCCTGTGCCAGCGCGATGCAGGCCATCAGCACCGCTCCTCCGCGTTTGCCGAGCAGGCGCATCGCTCCGGTCGGAACGAAGATGAGGAGCAGCAGATGCGCAGGCAGGATCAGGCGATACCAGCCGAACGTAAGCGTGCAGTAGAGTATGAAAAGTATGATCAGCGTGAGGAGTGTGATGCGGGAAGATGCGTTCACTCTCGCGCGCGATGCGCGCCACCCGATGACGGCGAAGACGAGCAGGAGCCCGAAGGCCAGGAACGGGAGATTCAAAAAGATTCTCGGTTCGGTGCGGAGCGCAGTCAGAAATGTCGTCTGCTCTCCGGAGCCGATCAGCTGACTGCGGATCTCGTCCTCCAGTCCTCCGGCAAGGGTGTGCATCACCTCCACCATTCGCCACGCGCCGAAGACGACGGCCGACGTCATGCCCGCGATCGTCAGTTGCTTCAGGTCATCGCGGTTCTTCATCAGCAGTGCCGCGATCCAGGCGACGGCCAGAGCCGGCAGGATCAGTCCGAAGGTCACTTTGGTCATCATTGCCAGTCCAAAAGCCGCTCCAGCAAGCCATCCCCGGTGTTTGCCGAGAGTGACCCACGCGAGCAGCCCGAGCATCACAAAGAAGAACGCAGGCACCTCACCGAGCACCGGTTTGCCGGTATTGATGTACGCCGAGAGCGTCACGAGCAGCAGCGTCGCCCAGCGTGCGGCCGTCATGCCCTGGGTCTTGCGAGTGAAGGCGTAGAACGCTCCGCTCGCCAGCACAAGATAGACGACCATCGGGGCGCGGGCGGCTTCAATGCTGAGGCCGAAGAGTTTCAGGCTCAGCGCGACGGGCAGGATCAGCGCGGGGCCGACATTCAGGAAGTACGGATAGCTCCAGGTCCGGTCCAGCAGCGGCAGAACGTAGCCTTTGCCGGCCGCGATCATCTTGGCGACGATGATGAACAGGCCCTCATCCGACCACGCGGCCGGATACGTGCCGAGCTCCCGTATCGAGACGAACAGGAGAAGGGCGAGCAGCAGCAATTCCGGGAGCCAGCGCTTGAGGAAGGGGGGCACCTCGACAGGATAGCTTATAGATCATCAAATCGCACCGGTGTCGCTCTTCGACTACGCTCAGAGTGACACCTCTATGTCATGGTGAGCGTAGTCGAACCATGACTCTGAGTCTAAGCGGCATCTCAAAACATCTTGTTCGTCCACGTCTTCGGCGTCTTGTCGTTCAGAATCTCGATATCAAACGTGTAGCGGAATTTTTTGGGGCCGCGCTTCTTGATCGCCTCGATCATCTCGGCCAGACCCTGCTTGAGCGTGTAATTAGTCTTGTAGCCGAGCAGCTTGCGGGCCTTATCGGCGCTGCATGTTGCCAGTTTGACCTCTTGGGGGCGGCCGGGGACGTACACCGGGTCCAGCTTGAAGTTGAGCAGCTCGGCAATGACGGTGGCCAGCTCATTGATGCTCACGAACTCCTCATCCGGGCCGATGTTGATGACCTGACCGGCGACGCTCTTTTCGTCCATCAGTTTCTCCAGCACCTGGATATCATCCTGCACGAAGCTGAAGCAGCGCTTCTGGCTGCCGTCCCCGTAGATGATCGGCTGGCGGCCCTGGAGCATCAGGTTGATCATGATGCTTGCGACGTTGCGGTACGGATCGTCGTATTTCTGGCGCGGCCCGATGATGTTATGGGGCACCGCGATCACGTATTCCATGCCGTGCACCTCGGCGAGATTCTGGAGCGTCATCTCACCCGCCAGCTTGGCGATGCCATAAGGATCCTGCGGCTTGCAGATCATATCTTCCGTGAAGGGCACCCGGTCCTGCGTGCCGTAGCGTGCCATGCTGGAGCAGTAGACGAAGCGGCGCACCTTGGCTGCGATCGCGGCCGTGATGACCGAGACCGAGATCTGGTAGGTGTTCTGGGTGACGAGGTACGGCGAGAAGACGCTAAGGCCTTCGTAGGCGGTGGCGGCGCAGTGGTAGACGGTATCGACGCCCTGCATGATCTTCTTCATCGAGTTCAGATACTTGCAGTCGTACTGGAAGAACTCGGCTTCGTCCGGGATGTTGTCCAGATAGCCGCCGATCAGGTTGTCGCAGCCCACCACCTCGTAGCCGAGCTGGATACAGCGGTCGGCGATGTGGCTTCCGAGGAAGCCCGCGATGCCCGTGATGAAGATTTTCCTAGCCATGCGGATGCGCGCGGAGCCAGTCCGCGAGCGGGGAAACTATGGCACGGGGCTGGAATCTTTCCAAGGAAAGACGGCGCCCATTCTGGCCCAGCGTTTTGCGCAGCTCGATGCTTCTTTTCAGCTCCAGGAGCTTGTCCGCGAGGTCTTCGGCATCGCCCGGAGCGGTCAGGAGACAGTCCGTGCGGTCGTGGAGCATCCGGATGGCGGGCCAGCTGCGGGCGGTGACGAGCGGCTTGCCGCAACTGAGGATCTCGTAGGCCTTGTTGGGGATGACGCGCGACGCTTTGTCGGTCGTGCCGAAAATTCCGAGGCAGACGTCCGCTGCGGCAATGTACTCGGGCAGCCGCTCCATCGGGACCGGTCCGATGAATTCCACCGTCGTGAGGCCGAGCGTTCCGGTCAGCTGGCGCATTTCCTGCGTCGTCTGACCTTTGCCGATGATGACGAACTTCGCAGGCTCACGGCGTTCTTCCAGTGCCCGGGCGGCACGCAGAATGACATCGATACCCTGCAGAGGAATGAACGTCCCGTGGAATTCCACCGTGAAGACCTCGCGCTTGGCGGTCGACTCGCGCGGGACGAAGAGATCGCTGCGGCAGCCGATGGGCAGCGCCAGGATCTTGTCTTTGCGCACACCGTAGCGGCGGATGAAGTAATCGCGGTGCTCATCGGTGTCGATCAGCACCAGATCGCACAGGCGGCAGCAGAGCCAGTCGGTGAACCACAGGAACAAACCGCGCGGACTCCATCCCGCGATCCGTCCGCGGTCGCAGACTTCGGTGTCGTACAGTGACAGGAACGCGTCAAAAATCACCGGGATGCCGCGCTTGCGCCCGAGTACCCAGGCGAGCGGCAGAATCCAGTGGCCCAAAAACGGCACGTAGATCGCATCGGCAATCCTGCTGACCTTGCGCCAGTTTTTGCGCAGCTCACGGTACTTGGCAACAATGCCTTTGGCCTCCGTCCGGCAGAGTTCGACCATGTACCCGTGTTCGGCAAACCCTTTGCGGATCGCCCAGCTCCGGCCTCCCTCCAGATCGAAGTTGCCGAAAGCGACGACAGTCCGTGCCACGGTTACGCGGCGACCGACAGATAAAAACCCGTTTGCCCGTCCGTCTCCGCTCCATGCTCTTCGCGATCAATCCGGAAACCCGACGCCGCGATCATCCCCCGGAAGAACACCGAGCTGAATCGCACGCAATGCAGTGCGCCGCGCCACTCCATCGGGCCGTAGTGGGCGGGATTCTCTTCCTCTTCGGGCACGTTGTCCTCCACGAAGGCCGTCAGGAAGACGTGGCCGTTCTTCTTGAGCACGCGGCGGAATTCGCGCAGATACGCACCGACGTCCGGGGCGCGCAGGTGCGAGAAAACCGAGTAGAGGTAGACGATGTCGACCGATGCGTCATCGGCGGGGAGGCGCAGCTCCTCCTGCGTGAGCGTGCCGGATTTGTTGTAGCGGTCGTTCTGGACGTCGACGTGGGTGAAGACGAATGACGGATGATGGCACGTGATGTTTTTTTGGCACCATTCGATGGGCGTGCGGCTGACGTCCAATCCCTGATACCGGCGAATATCGCCCACGCGGTCCAGAATGCCGATGGGAAGACGGCCGGGACCGCAGCCGATCTCCAGCAGCGACGAATCCAGGTTCAAGCCGAAAGACGTCACGAGGCGCATTGCCTCCTTTCTTGCCGAACTCGCGAATGCCTCGTTCTGCTGGAAATGCCGCCCGCCGAAACGCAGGTGTCGGCCCGGGAGGATCATGCCTTCGTGGGACACACGTTCCCTGCGCAGCGTCGATATGGCGCCACGCGCGAGGCGCCGAATCTGCGTCTGCACGGTCACGGGGCCAGTGTATCCCCGTCGTGCGGGCGCGCCACCCCTCTTTTGAGCCATTCCTCCTGGGGCGGGGGAGCGCTATTCTTGGCATCTGATGCGTGTCACCTATGTCACCCATACCCGGTTTCCGACCGAGAAGGCTCACGGCCATCAGATCGCGCAGGTGTGCGATGCCCTCGCGCGTCTCGGCCATGAGGTCACGCTCGTCGCGCCGACCGTCACCAAAAACATCCCGGACGAACCGCATGAGTACTACGGCCTGAAGCCGTCGTTCAAGATTGTTCATCTGCCGAACTTCGACGCGCTCAACAGCAAGTTCGTTCCGGGGGCGCTGAGCTTCGAGGTCAGCATGTGGTCATACCGTCGCCACTTGCGGCACTTCCTGCGCGACCATCAGTGCGACGTACTCTATGCCCGCTCGCCCGTGCTTCTGCGTCCGCTCATCCGCTCCGGGCACCGCGTGATCCTCGAGCTCCACACGCTCCCGCGCATCGCCGGACGCTTCTTTACGCGTCTGTGCAATCACTGCGATCGTGTTGTGTGTCTGACGACGCCGATGCGCGATGATCTGATGCGTCGCGGCGTCGATCCCGCCCGCTGCGTCGTCGAATCCGACGGCGTCGACATCGAGCGCTACGCCGCTCTTCCGTCTCTTGCAGAGGCCAAAAAGAAGTGGTCCCTCCCGACGGATCGCCCGATCGCGGGGTACGTCGGGTCGCTCGTTGCCCGCAATACGCTGGAGAAAGGCGTCGACGTCTTTATCCGTGCGCTCGCGCGGCTGAACACCGACGGCCATCCGGTCTTCGGGTGGATCGTCGGCGGACCGGAAGACTGGCAGGCGCGGTATCAGGTGCTTGCGCGGGAGCTCGGCCTCGGCGCCAACGACATCCGGTTCCATCCGCGCGTCTCCGCGACTGACGTCCCCGCCGCCATCGCCGCATCGGATCTGTGCGTCTACCCCGCTCCGGCCACGGAGCATGCGTTCTTCCTGCGCGACACGTCGCCGCTCAAGCTCTTCGAGTATCTCGCCGCAGGAAAGCCGGTCGTCTGCGCCGATATCCCGCCGCTGCGCGATGTCGTGGATGCGGACTCCGTGGAACTCTGCCGCCCGGGCAATCCCCGGTCGCTCGCGGACGCCATCATCAGGGTCACAGTCCATCCCTCCGAGGCGCTGCGCCGCGCGGAGACCGGACGCGAAATTGCCCGCAGGCATTCCTGGACAGCCAGGATGCAGAGAATCCTCGCTTTGCGCCCGTAAGCCGCATCGCAGGAGCCTCGTCTTTCTGGTACCGTTTTGGCAGTCATGGAACGTGTCACCCGCGTCACCAACGGCACCGAGACCTACGCGCTTTTCGTGCGCGGAGCCGTCGAGACGCAGGCGGCAAAATTCCTCACGGAGCCGACCGATCCGTTGCAAGCCGGGGTGATGGAGAGGCCGAAGGGCTACATGGTCCAGCCGCACAGTCATCCGTACACCGAGCGGCGCATCATGCAGACCAGTGAATTCCTGCATATCCAGAAAGGCAAAATCAAAGTCACCGTGTTCGATGACGACTGGGTGCAGATCGCGCAGGAGACGTTCGAGGCGGGGGACTTCCTCATCTTCTTCCGGGGCGGGCATCAGGTGGAGATGCTGGAGGACACGCGCATGATCGAAGTGAAACAGGGTCCGTACATCGGTGACGCTGCCTCCAAGAGCTTCCGTCCTTCCGCATGAAGACCGTTCCCGTCAACGAGCCGGTGATCACGCCGGAGGCCAGGAAATACGTCGCGGAGGCGATGGAGTCCGGCTGGATCTCGTCGGCCGGGCCGTACATCGATCTCTTCGAGAAGCGCTTTGCGGAGTTCCTCGGCGTGAAGCACGCGATCACGACGACCAGCGGCACGACCGCGCTGCATCTCGCGCTCCTCGCACTCGGCATCGGGCAGGGCGATGAAGTCATCGTTCCGGATTTCACGATGATCGGCAGCGTCTGTGCGGTGCTCTACACGGGTGCCAAGCCGGTGTTCGTCGATGCGGAGCCGGATACCTACAATATCGATGTTCCGCTGATTGAAGCCAAAATCACCAAGAAGACCAAGGCGATCATGCCGGTGCATATCTACGGGCACAGCTGCGACATGGATCCGCTTCTGGCGCTTGCCAAGAAATACGGCATTCGCGTCATCGAGGACGCGGCCGAGGCGCACGGCGCGACGTACAAGGGCCGGATGTGCGGTGCGATGGGGCACATCAACGCCTTCAGTTTCTACGGGAACAAGATCGTCACGACGGGCGAGGGCGGCATGGTGACGACCGATGACGACACGCTTGCGGCCGCCGCGCGTGAGTTCAAAGATCTGGCGCACAGCCCCAAGAAGCGCTTCTGGCACGAGAAACTCGGCTATAACTACCGCATGACCAACCTGCAGGCCGCGTGCGGCACAGGCCAATTGGAGCACGTGAAGGAATTCATCGAAAAAAAACGCCGGATGGCCGCGCTGTATCAGAAACATCTCGGCGATATCCCCGGTCTGCGCCTGCCCGTCACTCGCGACTACGCCGAAAACGTCTACTGGATGTACGCCGTACTCGTCCAGGACGAGTTCCCGATGAGCCGTGACGAGCTGCGCGCCGCACTCAAAAAGAAAGGCATCGACACCCGCGACTTCTTCTACTCGTCCGCGTCCCAGCCCATGGTGATCGAGCGCGTTGGGCGGCAGGGGCCGTTCCCGATCTCTGAACGCATTGCCCAGCGGGGCTTCTACCTGCCATCCGGCCTTGCCCTCACCGAAGAGCAAATCACGACCGTCTGCACCGCCCTCCATGAGCTCGTCTGACCCCATCCGGCTCGTCTCCGTCGTCCTGCCCACCTACAACGAGGCGGGAAACATCGTCCCGCTCGCGGAGGCCATCCACGCGGCCATCACGCAGCCGCACGAGATCATCGTGGTCGACGACAACTCGCCGGACGGCACCTCAAAGCTCGTCCGGGATCGCATGGCGAAGGGCGACTTCCCGGAACTGAAGGTCGAGACGCGCCTGACCGATCGCGGACTCACGAAAAGCATCCGTCACGGCATCGAGACGGCGAAAGGCGATGTAGTCATATGGATGGATTGCGATTTCTCCATGCCTCCGGAGAAAATTCCGGAATTACTGCAGAAGATCACGGAAGGAGCTGACATCGCCGTCGGCTCGCGCTTCGTGCCGGGCGGCAAATACAAGGAGAGCGACCGGCTGATCGGCGGAGAGGAGTCCGGCCTTGCGATTCTGCTCAGCCGCCTCATCAACTGGTTTCTGCGATTGAGCCTCTCGCCGCGTTTCCACGATTACACGAGCGGATTTGTCGCCGTGCGGTCGGAGGTCTTCAAAAAAATCCGCCTGACGGGGGATTACGGCGAATACTTCATCGATTTCATCTATCGGGCGATCCTGCTGAAGTACAAAATTACGGAGATCCCCTATGTCTGCATGCCGCGCCGCGCAGGCGAATCCAAGACGGGGGCGTCTTTTAAGCACCTGTGGAAGTTCGGCATGAATTACTTGGCAGTTGTATGGCGCATGCAGCGTATACGTCTCAGAAAGGCCTTCGGGGGCGATATCACAGGCTGATCAGCTTGTGGTGCCGCAGCGCCCCGACGATGACGTCTGAGGCCTGTTGGATGGTCCTGGCGCTCGGGTGCACGGTGTCCCAGTCGAGCGTCTGCGGCGCGTTGCCGAAGACGTCATACAGATCGAGCACCTTGAATCCCTGCGTCTCGGCGAAGTGGGTCAGGCGGTCACGCAGCTGGAAATGCAGCGGCGCCTCGGGCCAGATCACGAACAGGCGCGGCAGGTCCTTGGGCAGGAGCGCGACGAGTTCGGGCAACTGCTTCTCGTAGAGTGAGACGTTCTCCGGCTTCAAGTATTCGCCGAACGGATCGGCGCGCTCGTTCTGCTCCTGCTGCTTCTTGTTTGCGGCCCCCGTGCGGGCGATGACCATCTTCTTGATGACCCGGTAGATCGCACTGTGCGTGTCCAGCCAGCATTTGCCGGGGATGATCCCGAGCAGGCCGTCCGTCACCGGCGCGCACTTCTCCGTGGGCGGGACGTAGTCTTTGGGATACAGGTTCCCGTCGTCCGCCAGCACCGCCGGCTCCATGTCCTGCAGGTCATTCCAGTAGAAGACCAGCACGAGCGCTTTGGGGCTTAAAGGAGCCACTTTCTCGCGGTATGTCGCGGTCTCCTGGAGCAGGTTGTAGCCCGGCACGGCGGCATTCACGACGCTGTAGCCGGTCAGTCGCTGCCCGACTCTGGCGGGGATCGTCTCATCACCCTGCACGCCGTACCCGAACGTCATCGAGTCGCCCAGAAAAGCGATCACCGGCTTGGATGCGTCGGGCTCCGGCGACCGGAAGCCGCGCGAGTCCGTTTTGATCTCCGACCGGAAAGCCTTCACGTTCATGTCCGGCCTCAGTTCGTAGCTGATCTCAGGATTCATACTTTTCCTATAAATCGGCGGCGGTTCCACGTGGCCTTTCTCGATGCCGAACGCGCGCAATCCTGTCTCTCCGGCAATGATCGTGCAGAGGAGGGTGAGGGCGAGGAGGCCGAGGTTGGTCAACAGACTCTGCGGGCGCGAGGACATCAATCCAATTGGAACTGCTTCAGGTACGCTTCGGTGTCGCGCTTCACGCTCTCGGGCATGTCTTTCTTGGAGAGCACGCAGTTGCCGAGGACGAGGTAATCCATGTGCGTGTGCAGGAAGCAGTTGAGCGCGTCCTTGGGGCTCTCCACGATCGGCTCGCCGCGCACGTTGAACGACGTATTGATGATGACCGCGCAGCCCGTATTCTTCTCAAATTCCTTGATCAGATCGTAATAGCGCGGGTTCTGGTCGTGGCGGATGGTCTGGATGCGGGCGGAACCGTCCACGTGCGTCACGGCCGGGATCAGCGTCTG
>CAZFBZ010000050.1:0-2650 GCA_964517345.1 uncultured Candidatus Peribacteria bacterium
AAGAAACGTCACTAATAACACTACAAGTGCATGAAGTGAGTGCAAGATGAAAATATGAATACAAAATTTATCCTAATTTACATAAATTTGTCAATTTATTAATGATTTTTTCCTTTATACAAGCCAAGAAATAAGAAGTGCTATTTACATTCCGTTGTCAGGATTTGTCGACATTTCCTGATGAACCGGGCAACCGTCTCATGCACCGCCAGAGCGGCCCCCCGCAGTGATTGACAAAAAGCAGGAGAAACACCGGGAAAAGCGCTTTGTACCATATTTTCATCCACTCGGGGCTTGCGCGGTTCTTCACGCGGGGCCATCCTCGGCGCCGCAGTCTTTATCCCCCATCAACCGTATGCGTCGCTACAGCCTGTTTTTCCTGTCGATCGGCCTGTTGCTGATCCCGCTGTTCACGAATGCCGGGAAGTTCGGCGATCTGATCGAACGTGTCTCGCAGCATCGCAAAGTGCAAGACCAATACATTGTGACACTTAAGGATGATGCCGATCCGGATACCGTCTCGGATGAGCTCTCGCGCAAGCACGGCGGCGAGCGTCTCCAGGTCTACAAATTCGCCATGAAGGGCTTCGCAGTGCGGCTGTCCGAGAAGAAGCTGAAGGAACTGCAGAAGGATCCGCGCGTCGCGTCGATCACCGAGGACTACGAAGTGTCGATCGCGGCGGTGGAGGCCGAGGGCGCCGATGCGCTGGCGAAGGGCACCGGACCGCAGATCCTCGCCCAGACCCTCCCCACGGGAGTGAACCGGGTGAACGCCGAGAACAAACTCAATAAAGGAGAGAACATCGAGGTGGCGGTCATCGACACCGGCATCCAGAAGAACCACCCTGACCTGCAGGGCAACCTCCTCGGCGGCTACAACTGCCTGAACAAGAACCGCGCGGCTTACGACGACCAGAACGGCCACGGCACGCACGTCGCGGGCACGATCGCTGCCGTCGACAACGGTGTCGGAGCTGTAGGAGTGGCTCCCAAAGCCAAGATCTGGGCTGTCCGTGTCCTCGACAGAAACGGCAACGGCACCTGGAGTCAGGTGATCTGCGGCATTGATTGGGTCACGTCGCAGTCCTCGCACATCAAGATCGCCAGCATGAGTCTTGGCGGAGGAGGCGTCTCTGACAGCTGCACCAGCCCGACGGCCTCGGCCATGCACAAGGCGATCTGCCGGTCGGTGAACGCGGGAGTTACCTACGTGGTGGCCGCGGGCAACAACGGCGGCGACGTGAAGAACTCGGTCCCGGCCGCGTACCCGGAGGTGATCGCCGTCTCGGCGCTCGCCGACAGCAACGGTACGAGCTGCGGCGGCGGAGCGGCGACGAGCTACGGACCGGATGACACGTTCGCAAGCTTCTCCAACTACGCCACGCTGGCAGTCGACGCCGCGCGCCTCATCGGCGCACCGGGCGTGTCGATCTACTCCACCTGGCTGAACAGCGGCTACAACACGATCAGCGGCACGAGCATGGCGACGCCGCACGTCTCCGGCGCTGCCGCCCTCTACCTGAAGAAATTCCCCGGCTCGACGCCGGCCCAGATCAAGGCGGGCCTGCTGGCTCTCGCCGAGGCGCCGAACGTCAACGTGAACAGCGAGTGCGCCACGGGAGTCAGTCACGTGGGCACGGTGCTCCACCCGGAGCCGGTGCTGCGCGCAGATTCGCTCTGATAGAAGCCAAAAAATTGAAGAAGAGAGTGGCAGCCGTCACTCTCTTTTTTGTTGTCGCCCTTCGACGGGCTCAGGGTGACACCTCGTTGTCATGGTGAGCGTAGTCGAACCATGGCAACGAGCGCTGAGTGGCTATGTCGCTCTTCGACTACGCTCAGAGTGACATAGCTTTGTCATGCTGAGCTCGTCGAAGCATGACACTCCTCACTCTCCCGGTCCCGCCTCGATCCCCAGCATCTGCGGGAGTTTTTCGCGCGCGGCGAAGGTCTTGCCCAGCTGGTCGGCCGGGACGAGGACGCGGCTGTCGTAAAGAAGGTGCGTCGACGCGCCGCCGTCGAGCATCAGCACCTGATCCGCCGGAACGCCGAAACTGCGCAGCACCCGGTTGGCGTACATCTGCGTGGCGACAGTGGAACTGAAGACCACCGTGCGGCCGTCCCGCGTGACACCGACGAATGTGCGCGGGCGCGGAGCGGTCGGGCGTTTGTCCGCGTCCGGCGAAAGCCCGACGATCGCGTCTTGTTCTTTGAGCTTCACGAGTGTCACCGCGTCATCGTCGTAGGGCACCACGCGATCGCGGGTCGCGCCGATGACGAGCATGCGCTTGCCTCCGCGGAACTCCGTCAGGTCACCGTAGCCCTCGTAGACTGTGCCGTCGGCCTTGATGCTGAACGCGAGCGGCGCGGTATCCGGATCGGTCGTATCGAAAAACTGGCCGTTTGCCACGGAAACGGCCTGCGGATGGGTTTCCGACCAGTGAGCCCACCAGTCCCCGACCGTCTTGCGGTCAAAATTCACGAACAGGCCTTCCTCGTGGGGCGTCCCGTGCAGGATGCGCAGACGCGCGCCCTGGCGGCGGTTGAGCACCTGCACGTAATCGCGGCGCTGCTTGTAGAGGGACACGCCGGGGAACGACCCGACCTGCGTGAATCCGCGCGGCACGGCGGCCAGGGCGGGAGTGACCGAAAG
>CAZFBZ010000050.1:2750-8031 GCA_964517345.1 uncultured Candidatus Peribacteria bacterium
GATCGTCGCGGCCCACACGATCGCGGGGATCGCTGCGGCGGGCGAAGAGCCGTATGGCGAGAGGAAACGACGTGTGTTCTCCAGCGGACCCGCAAAGTCGCCGGGGCCGGTGTTGGGGAGACTCGTGAGCAGAGACAGATCGGACGATGCGCTGAGCTCAGCGCCTCCGACGGTTGCGGTGGCACTCACGCGGATCGTCTCCAGCACAGGCTGGCCGTCGGTCACACGGACGCTGACCCGCAGCGCACGCTTCTGTCCGGCTCCAAGCGCCTTGATCGTCCACTGCACGGTATCCACGCTGTTCTTGCCGTCGGATTTCACGATCGTGAGCTGTGCGGGCGAGAAGCTGAAGACGACGGGAACATCTTTGAGGGCGGTCTTGGACGCGTTGCGAACGGTCACCGTAAAGCCGATGAGGCCGCCTGCCGTCGCTTCGCGGCGGTCCGGAGCGATCTGGATCTCGGCATTGCCGGTCGCAGCAGGCGCGGTGAGATCATAGACACGGCGCGTGGACGAGACGGGCGGAAGAGGCTTCCCCGCGACGGACGACCGGCTGGAAGAGCGCGCGGATACGGAAGACGAAGAAAGACGGACGGACGATCTAGCCGACGATCCTGCGACAGCCGCGATCGCGGATTTCACGGACGAGCTGGACGATGTGCGCACAGCGGGGGCCGAGAAACTGCTGCGGCGGAAGTACTGGAACGTCGACGACGACACGCTCGATCCGGTCGCGGTTGCGCCCGATCCGAGCACCGGACTGCCGCCGCCGGCGCCTCCTCGTCCGCCGCCGGAACACGACGCAACGAGCAGCGTCGCAACACAGACGCCAAGCAGAGCAGAGAGACGGATGGGACGGACCATAGCGAGCTAAAGTACTACTTTTTCAAATATCAGTCAATATTCCCTGCTTCCATCAAGTCCAAGCCCATTTCGGGTTTCTTCCCGACGGGACGCCGATAGAATGAACCCCCTCATGACGCTGCTGATCCCGTCCGTTCTCCGGCACAGTCCCGATGCACCCGCCGATGCGATCACGCTCGCATGTCTGCTGGAGGCAGGATTCAACGTGCCGCCGTTCGGCGTCATCCGCGCGACGGACATGGCGCTGCTGCGTTCCGAGACCGGCGACGCACAGGCATCCATGCTCGCAGAAGAAGTGAAGCGTCAGCTGCCCGCCAAGCGGTACGAACTGCGCCTGACAGACTCGGGCCTCGTCAGCGAGTGCTCGCCGGACGGACTCCTCACCGCACTGCGTACCATGGCCTCCGCGTCCACAGGAGCGGTCATCGTGCAGGAGCACATCCCGGCCGACATCGCGGGCGTCACGGTCACGCGCGACCCGTCGGGCGATCGGGAGATGGCGGTGGAGGAACGGCGCGGCGGACCAGACGGCAGCGTGCGGCGCATGCGCTTCCTCTGGAACGAGCACGAGCCGCGCACGGACCTGCCGGATTTCGGCTACGCGGTGCGCGAATGGAAGAAGGCGGAACAGCTGCTCGGATCGCCTCAGGAAATCGAATGGCGCCTGTGGAAGAAGGACTGGTATCTGCTGCGCTCGCGTCCCATCACCGCCTTCGACGCCGCGCGCTCCGCTCAGGCACGGTATCTGGATGAAACACTCCCGGCGCGCAAAGCATTCCGGTATGAGAAGAGCGACCTCACCGAGCTCGCGCCGCGCCCGACGCCGGTGACGCTCGATCTGCTGCGACGCCTGCATGCCGCTGGCGGTCCGGTGGAACGCGCCCATGCACGGTTCAACATGCGGTACCGGAGCGAGGATTTTTTCGTGACGGTCGGCAATGAACTGTTCGTCGACAAAGAGAAGGAGCTCCACACGCTGTTGCCTGCATTCAGTTGCCTGAAGCCGAAAAACTCCGGAGCGTCGTTCCGGTCGATCCGCGGTCTCTGGACAACGATGCGCAACGGCGCGGCGACGCAGAAACTCGCACCCGACCGTGAGGAAGAGGCGATTGAACGCGAGCTGTGTGCGCTGCTCAAAGACCGGCCGGCTGACGGCATGCCGTTGCGCGCGGCGCTCGGCAGGTTCCTGGAACAGTACGAAACCGTCGCAGCCGTGGACATCTGCGCGACCAAAGCCCTGCTGACACTGCGACGGTCGCTGGGCGATGAGCCGGTGAACCTCGCGGCACTCCTCGGCGCAATGCTGGTGCCCGACGCCCGCGCGACCCGCGATCCCCTGCCCCCGCCGCCGACGGGTCTTCTCGGCAACACGCTGGAACTCTCGGATGCGTCGCCGTTCTTCGGCGTGCTGCCCGCGCCCGGCTCCGCGTGGGAACTGACCTCCTGGTGGCAGGGACTTTCCGAAGAGCGCAGGACTGTCCTGAGCCCTATGATCGCTTCCGCCCAGCGGTGGAATGCGCTCCGCGAGATGGGCCGCTGGCTCACAGTGAAGCTGCTCCAGCCCGTGCGCACGGCCGTACTGCGCGATCCCGCGGTGGCGAGCCTGCCGGACGCGACGCTCGCGTTCTTCGCACTGCTCGATGAACTGCTCTCCGGACGCATCCCGCAGACCGAGTGTCATGCGCGCCGCGAGACCTTCGCCTCGTTGTCGGGTATGCACCTGCCCCCGATCCTCTCCAACCGTCCGCGCCTGCACGCGCACCTCAAACCGCTGTGCGTCTCGCCGGGCAACGCGAGCGGGACCCTCGTGACGGAAGATACGCTCCCCGCCGTGCGCGGGCCGGCGATCCTATGCGCCCCCACACCATCGGCCGACCTCACGCGGTATCTGAGCCGCATCGGCGGCATCGTCTGCGAGCACGGCGATTTGCTCTCGCACCTCGCGATCATCGCGCGCGAACGCAAAATCCCGATGCTCGTCCATGTTTTCCTGGATGACGCGCTGCGCATCGGCGATGTGGTGGATCTGAACGCGTCGACGGGGGCGATTAGGGTGTTGAAGCGGGAGTGATAACACGTCACGACTGATGCCGGGTCCCGGATATGTGTGTGTTTGTGTTTTGTGCAGCTTCCACTGGTCGTGCTGGCGGTAGCAGTGTTTTCCGCGCGCCACTGCCGGTTAGCGGCCGGCGGCGTCAAACAGGACAAGAACTGTTTTTACCAACTGCAGATCCTCAGTTTCCGTTGAAGCCGCCGGGGCTTGGCGCGCGGAGCGCTTCGAGCCTGTCCTGAGCGTCGACGAAGGATTTCTTTTCTTGTCGCGACAAGAAAAGAAAGACAGGCGTCAGCTGCATAGGCTTTTTTGTCGTGGTTCGACTACGCTCACCATGACAAAAAAGTATCGTGGCAAAAAACGTTGTCATCCTGAGTGTAGTCGAAGGATGGCCACTTTTACGCCAACTCCATCTCCAGCATCACCGGCAGGTGATCAGAGGCATGGACGCCGCGCAGCACTTTGGTCTCCGCGAAGCGGATGTGCTTCGGGCACAGGAAAAGGTCGAGAGTCTTGGTGGGATTCGAGGCCGGGAACGTCGGCTGGTCGACGGCATTGACGATCTTCAGGTCGCAGTCCTCCGCAAGCTGTTCCAGCTCGCTGCGTCCGCGGAAGATGTTGAAGTCTCCGCAGAGGATGACGTTGCGACGGGCTTTGACAATGTCCTTGAGCTCTCCGCACTGGAGCTTGCGCACCTCGCGGTCGAGCGAGAAGTGTACGAGCATCAGCGATACGTCCTCACGCAGCTTGATCTCGTAGATCAGCTTCTTGGTGCCGTTCTTGAAGTAGATCTTGTCGAACGGCAGATCGCCTTTTGCAAAGAAGCCGTTGCAGTTGTCGCGGAAGAACGGCATGCGGCGGAGCGGACTGCGCTCGCCGTATTTATTGCCGATATCCGAGCTGGTGTAGACGTGCGGGTGGGGAACGCAGCCGGTCTTGCGGTGGATCTCGACGAAACAGGCGACATCGGGCTTCTCGCGCTGCAACAGGTGATAGATGGCCTGGCGCACGCGGCGGATGACACTGCGCGGGGTGTAGAGATACCGGTAAAACTTCAGCAGGTAATCACGGAGGGATCCGTTGAGAGCCGTGGCGTAGCCGACGTTGAAGAGCAGGATGCGAAAACGTTGGTTGCTCATAGTCGTCCGTGAACAGCGAAGTGTAGCAGGTTTGTTATGACTATTATAGAATAAAACATGATTTTTGGCAATAGAGCCTTCGGCTTGGATCAGCGGAGAAACGCAAACCAGAGGGCTCCGGATGCCACCGTGATCCCTAGGCACGTCCAGAGGGCCCGACGGAGCAATGCCTCCCACCGCCAGAGCTGCGGTGGCGTCACCCAGGCGTAGACCAGATCGTCGTCTCCGTGCTCGCGCGCCAGACGCAGCTGGGCGCTCCTGTGAGCTTGTCCGAGGACGAAGACCGTGACGCCAGCTTTCTCGGCCGCCCGCATCACCTCACGGAAAATGCTCCGGTCGCGCTCGGGATGCGTCAGCAGCGTGTTGAATGCCTTGATAAGCGCGTTGCGCCGGACCGCGGCGGAGTACTCCTCTTTGGTGAGTCCCCTGCCGCCCTTGGCGCGCATCGACCGGAACGCGGCGGACTGTTCGATGGCGTCGACCTCGCGGTGCAGTGCGTCGATCTGCGACCCGATGACGCCGTGGACATCCTGCTGCTCCAGCGGGAACGCAACGACGCCCGGCTCCAATGCCTGCACGAGCGCCTGTCCGTTGAGCGCGGAAGCCTGGCGCGCGGCGGTGTCGGCGTCGCCCCGGTGCAGCGCCCTGCGCCACTGATCCGAAACACGCCGCAGGAAGCGCGGGGCCATCGCCGGATCGCGGACCTCGGTGGCCCAGGCATCGAGAAGCGACGGATCAATACGAGAGTACGCGACTGCGCCCGTACCCGACGACCATAGGCCTTCCTGCCCGAACGAGTGCACGCCGTATTCGCGGGTGAGGCGAAGACAGGCCTGGAAAATCCACGCCTGGACCGCGGCGATGCGGTGCGCCTGGAATCCCTCGAACTTGCCCTGCAGGACGGGATGCATCTGCCCGATGCCGAGGATCAGACGCTTCAGCTCTCCCTTGCCCGCCCGCACCTCGAACCGCGCATGGCGAAACCCGGGATCGCGGTGGATGCGCCACAGCAGATCGGCGGCCGGACCGTGGGCATGTGTGGAGAGGAGGGACACGGGGGTGAGTGTAGCAGCCTGCAACTCGCCAGTGTCGCTCTTCGACTACGCTCAGAGTGACACAGAGTTGTCATGGTGAGCGTAGTCGAACCATGGCAACGAGCGCTGAGCAGCTATGTCGCTCTTCGACTACGCTCAGAGTGACATAGCTTTGTCATGCTGAGCCCGTC
>CAZFBZ010000050.1:8131-9700 GCA_964517345.1 uncultured Candidatus Peribacteria bacterium
TGTGACTTCAATCCGGTCAAAGCATGACCTGCTTACTTCGCCCTCTTGCGATCCGTCTCCTTAAGATGCTTCTTGCGGAGGCGGATGGACTTCGGCGTGATCTCGACCAGCTCATCGTCAGCGATGTACTCCAGCGCCTGCTCCAGCGTCATCGGCTGGACGGGCGTGAGGACGACGGCCTCGTCTGTGCCGGAGGCGCGCATGTTGGTGAGTTTCTTTTCTTTGGTCGGGTTCACCGTCATATCGTCCGCCTTGGCGCTTTCGCCGATGATCATGCCCTCGTAGACCTTGGTCTGCGGCGTGACGAACAGCTGGCCGCGATCCTGCAGGCCCCAGAGCCCGAACGCCACCGTCTCGCCCGTGATCATGGAAATCATGGACCCGCGTGTGCGGCCCGGCAGATCGCCCTTGTACGGCTCGTAGGTGAGGAATGAGTGCGAGAGAATGCCTTCGCCGCGCGTCTCGATGACGAAGTCTCCGCGGAAGCCGAGGAGGCCGCGCGTCGGGACTTTGAATTCCATGCGGGTGTGGCCGTTCTCCGTCTTCATGTCGAGCATCTCGCCTTTGCGGCGGGCCATCATGTCGATGACGATGCCATTGGACGTCTCGGGCACGTCGATGATCGCGTGCTCTACCGGCTCCTCGCGAACGCCGTTGTTCATCCGCTCGATGACCTCGGGGCGTGACACCTGGAGCTCGAAGCCCTCGCGGCGCATGTCCTCCAGCAGCACGGAGAGGTGCAGCTCTCCGCGACCGGAGACTTTGTAGGAATCGGTGCCGGGGATTTCCTCCATGTGCAGACCGACGTTCGTCTCTTTCTCTTTGTCGAGGCGGGCCTTGATGTGGCGCGTCGTGACGAGGGTGCCCTCTTTGCCCGCGAACGGGGAGTTATTGACCAGGAAGTTCATGGAGATGGTCGGCGGGTCGATCTTGATGGCAGGCAGCGCCTCGGCGTTCTCGTCGGTCGTGATCGTCTCGCCCACGTAGATGTCGGGGATGCCGGCGATGGTGACAATGTCGCCAGCGGAGGCCTCGGGGACTTCCACGCGCTTGAGGCCCATCATCACGCAGACCTTCGTGATCTTGCCCTGGCGTGTCTTGCCGTCGGCTGTCTTCACGTAGACCTTGTCGCCCATCTTGGCCGTACCCTCGAACACGCGTCCGATGGCAAGGCGGCCCAGATAGTTGTCGTAGGCCAGCGCGCTCGGCTGCATGCGGAACGGCGCGGAGACGTTCTGCTGGGCCTCCGGCACCTTCTCCATGATGAGATCGAAGAGCGGGTTGAGGTTCGTGGAATCCTGGTCGAGCGTCTTCTTGGCCACTCCCTCGCGGGCGATGGCGAAGATGTAGGAGAAATCGAGCTGCTCGTCGTTGGCGCCCAGCGACACGAAGAGATCGAAGACCATGTCCACCACCTGCATCGGGCGGGCGGCGGGCTTGTCGATCTTGTTGATGACGACGATGGGCTTAAGACCGAGCTGCAGCGACTTCTTGAGAACGAACTTCGTCTGGGGCATCGGACCCTCCTGCGCGTCCACGACGAGCAGCACGCAGTCGACGGTGCGCAGC
>CAZFBZ010000051.1:0-9673 GCA_964517345.1 uncultured Candidatus Peribacteria bacterium
AACCTACAAGTCCGGGCCTCCGGACACAAGAAAAGGAGGTGGAGGGGAAGCGCAATCCGTGATGACGAGTTACTTTGGCCGCCGTATACTCCGGCCATGAAGATTTCCCTGGATTGGCTCGGCGATTTCATCGACCTCCGCGAGAAGGATCCGCAGGAGGTGGCGCGCCGCGTGACCGCGGGCGTCTCGGAAATCGACGCCGTGGAGGTGCAGGGCGGACTGCTCAAAGACTGCGTCGTCGGCCAGATTCTCTCGGTGCGCCGCCACCCCAACGCGGACCGTCTCTCGGTCTGCGCGGTGAAAACGGACCGCAACGCCCAACAGATCGTCTGCGGCGGAACCAACCTGCGCGAGGGCATGCGCGTCGCGGTGGCCAAGGTCGGCGCGGTCGTGCGTCATGGGGACGACACGGTGACGATCAACAAGGCCGTGATCCGCGGCGAGGAAAGCGACGGCATGATCTGCGCTTCCGAGGAACTGGATCTCACGGAACGCTTCCCGCCCCGCGCGGATCAGGGCGCGCGCGCCATCATGGATCTGGGTGACGGTGAGGACGGTGTCGGCACGCCGCTGGCCGAGTTTCTGGATCTGCAGGATGTCGTGCTGCACGTGGATAACCATGCGATCACGCACCGCCCGGACCTGTTTTCGCACGCCGGATTCGCGCGCGAATTCGTTGCGCTGGGCCTCGGCACCTGGAAAAAGAAGAAGGCGGCCAAAGCCCTCAAGTTCGGCAAGGACAAGCTCCCCTTCCGCTGTATCGTCGACTGCCGCGACCTTGTGCCGCGCTACGTCGCGTGCTGCATTGAGATCGACGGCCCGGGCGAGACGCCCGCATGGATGAAGCGCCGCCTGGAGGCGACGGGCTGGAGAACGGTGAGCCTCCCGGTGGACATCACCAACTACGTCGCGACAGAGACGGGCATGCCACTGCACAGCTTCGACGCCGATGATATCCGCGGCGACGTGCACATGCGCACCGCCAAGGCGGGCGAGACGATCACGACGCTCGACGGCGTGGAACGGAAGCTGCCCGAAGGCGCGATCATCCTGAGCGACGACGCGGGTGTCTTCGATTTGCTCGGCATCATGGGAGGCCTGCGCAGCTCCACCAAGGACACGACGCGCCGCATTTATCTCCACGCCGCCATCGCCGACCCCGTCGCCATCCGCAAGACCGTCATCGCTACGGGCCACCGCACCGACGCCGCCACGGTGTATGAGAAAGGCATACCGCGTGAAGCGGCGTTGCGCGGACTCACCCGCGCGGTCGAGCTGTTCTGCCAACTCGTCCCCGGAGCGCGCATTGTTTCGGTATTGGAGGAATGGGGCGATGAGGGCAAGGCCAAGCCGATCACGCTGCCCATCGACCGCGTGAATTCGGTGCTCGGCGTGGAGATCCCGCTGAAGAAAATCAAGGATATCTTGGCCTCGCTCGAGTTCGAGACGGCCGCCGGCAAAAGCGGCACACTGATCGTGACGCCGCCGCTGCACCGCCTGGGCGATATCCGCGGGGCGCATGATTTGATCGAGGAGATCGGACGCGTCGCCGGATACGACGGCATTGAAGCCGTCATGCCCATGACGAACGTGCGCCTGCCGGCGCGGGACCAACGCATGCACCGCCTGCGCGATGCGCTCAGTGCGGAAGGCTTCACCGAAATTCTTCCGGTGTCGCTCGTCGGCGCCTCGCTGCTGAAGAAGGCCGGCATGGATCCGGGCATCGCGCTGGAGATCCGCAATCCGATCGGCGAAGAACTGAGCCTCATGCACACCAGCACATTGCCGTCGCTGCTGGAGCACGCGCAGCGCAACCTGCTCAATACCGGATCGCGCCTGAA
Organism: uncultured Candidatus Peribacteria bacterium; assembly: GCA_964517345.1. Classification (GTDB taxonomy): domain Bacteria; phylum Patescibacteriota; class Gracilibacteria; order Peribacterales; family Peribacteraceae; genus DAISLF01. Next base: position 1,842 of record CAZFBZ010000051.1, read on the forward strand.
GACCTTCCACTGGGGCCACGTGTTCTCGCGCGGCGCGCCCGAACATGGAGAATTATCGCTTCTGCTTGCAGAGATCTCACCGCGGGACGACGGCGATAACCTGTTGGAGGAACCGTTCCTGCTGCTCAAGCGCCACCTGGGCAACGCGCTCGAGGCGCTCGGCTTCACGCTGGAAACGGGGCACGCCGGCACGGCTCCCGCCTACGCGCACCCGGGCCGCTATGCGGAGTTGCATCTGGCGCGGCGCGGCATGTCCGCGGACGCCGCAGCGCATCCGCTCGCGACGGTCGGCCGCCTGTTCGAAATACACCCGGATGTCCGCGAGCGCTTCGATCTCCGCCATCGCGCGGCGGCGGCGATGGTCGATCTCACGGCACTCCTCGCGCTGGTCTCTCCGGCGACGGTGCCGTCGCCCGTTCCGCAGTTCCCGGCCGTCACCTATGACGTCACGCTCCCGCTCTCGCACCGCGAGCAGTCGGCGGACCTGCTCCGCACGCTGCGCGGCGCCGATGCGCTGCTGGAGAGCGTGGAAATCGTCGATCTCTACAGCGGCAAGCCCCATCCCAAGGGCGAATTCAGCCTCACGCTGCGCTTCACGTACCGCTCGGCGGGCAAGACGCTGACGGAAGAGGAGGCGCGCCCCGTGCATGAGAAGATCCTGAAATCCGTCCAGTCCTGACCGCGTTTTTCCCATGAGCATGTCCATCGTCACCAAGACCGGCGACACGGGCACTACCGGGCTTTTCGGGACCCGGCGCGTCCCCAAGGACGACGCGCGGATCGAGGCCTATGGCACGGTGGATGAACTGAACGCATCCATCGGCGTGGCGTGCGCCGATCCGGCCCTGCCCGTCTCCGCACGCGAACAGCTGGAAAAGATCCAGCACCTGCTCTTCCGAGTCGGCGGCGATCTGGCTACGCCCCTGGAAACGACGCTGAAAGTCCACCGCGTGGCGGCCGTCCACACGGCCCTTCTGGAAGGCTGGATCACCGCCCTGGAAGCCACTGTCCCGCCCCAGACCGGCTTCGTGCTTCCGGGCGGCACAGCCCCGGCCGCGGCGCTGCACCTGGCCCGCACGATCTGTCGCCGGGCGGAACGCCGCATCGTCACCCTCACCAAAAAAGAGGAGATCAACGGTGAGATTCAGATCTTCCTCAACCGCCTGAGCGACTACCTGTTCATCCTCGCGCGCAAAACCAACGCCGATCTCGGCGCATCGGACGTAGAGGTACAATACTGATCACGCCGTCACGAACGGCCAGATGCCCCAGAAGTTGAGTGCAACAAGAAAGATGAAGAGCGCGAGGAGCGGCACGCCGATGAACCACGGCAGGAATTTCGAGGTTTTCCCCGGGACGAGCAGACTGAGGTACAGACTGAGCCCGCCATAGAGGATGGCCGAGAGCGCGAAGGGCAGATCGGCGATCTGCAGCCACAGGGACGACCATTCGGGCGCAACGTTATTGCGCAGGAGCAGGTACGCCACAAAGAACGAGATCCCGAGGGCGTAGAAGAAGAATGCCGACAGCTGCTGGAGGTATTTTGCCACTGCGCCGATGGTACACCAAAGAGGACGGCAGGTAAGCAGGGCAGATGTCTGCAGGCCTGCCAAAATCGCCTGCCTTTCCGGCTTCAGGAGATCACAGGTTCTTTCCCTTCTTGCGGTTCTGCACGGTCAGGCGCTTGCGCCCCTGCCTGCGGCGACGGGCCAGGACTTTGCGTCCGTCCGCCGTTTTGCTTCGCTTGAGAAATCCGTGCTTGCGAAGACGCCGACGCCATTTGAGTTTCCTGAGCATTGCCGCGGTATGGTAGGAGATCGTTTGGGGCCCGACAAGAGAAAATGACGGGTATAGGGGGTGCTGGCCGGGGGCCGGACGGTCCCCTACACTCCCGCCATGTTCACCGTCGATCGTCTCCCCACCGGCCTGCCTCTGTTGACCGCTCCTATTGAAGGAACGGGCTCCGTGACCGTTTTGGTCTTCGCGGGAGCCGGCTCCCGGTACGAGAAAAACGGCGAACGGGGCATCAGCCACTTTTTGGAACACATGTTCTTCAAGGGGGGCAAGAAGTACACCAACACGCGCGAAGTGAGCGCCGCCATCGACGGCGTCGGCGGGGACTTCAACGCCTTCACCGGGAAGGAATATGCCGGGTACTACGTGAAGGTCGCGGCCGCCGAGGTGGATCTGGCCTGTGACGTGCTTTCTGACATGCTCCTACACGCGTCGTTCCCGCAGGAAGAGATCGAGAAAGAACGCGGCGTGATCATGGAGGAGGAGCGCATGTATCAGGACACCCCCATGTATCGCGCGGGCTGGGATTTCGAGGAGCTGCTCTTCGGGGATCATCCGCTGGGGTGGGACACGATCGGGCGCGAGGAGGTGATCCGCTCGGTGAATCAGGCGGATTTCCAGAAGCACAAGAACGAGCTCTACACCGCGGGCAACCTGGTGATCGCCTTCGCGGGAAAAATCACGCCCCGCGAGTCCCGGGCGCTGGCCGAAAAATATTTCCTGCCGATCGAGGGCAAGCGCGAACGCAAATTTCTCCCGCTCAAGGAATACGGCAGCAAGCGTGTCTTCCTCCGCACGAAGAACACCGAGCAGGCCCACCTGGTCCTCGGCGTGCCGGGCGTCGGGTCGCTGGATCCGGACCACTTCGCCCACAAGCTCCTCGCGGTCATCCTCGGCGGGAACATGAGCTCGAGGATGTTTTTGAACATCCGCGAGGCGCGCGGCCTCTGCTACTACATCGCCACCGAGACGGACAGTTACCTGGATGCGGGTTCGCTCTCCACCCGCGCTGGCGTCGACCAGACGCGCCTGCACGAAGCCATCACTGCGATCCGCGCCGAGTATGACGCATGCGTGAAGAGCGGTGTGACGGATGAGGAGGTGCAGCGTGCGAAGGACTACCTGAAAGGCAAGATCACGCTCTCGCTGGAAGACAGCGAGGAGCGCGCGCATTTCTACGGCAAGCAGCAGCTGCTCTACCCCGAGACGCTCGACATCGCCGCGTACTTCCGGAAGATCGACGCGGTCACGGTACAGCAGGTCAACCTGCTCGCCCGCCGCCTGCTCCGGCCGGGGCAATTGCGCCTCGTCGTCATCGGACGCGAAGAGCGCCAGTCCGATCTGGAAGCGTTGATCGGCTGAGCGCAGACAAGGAGTAGACTGTGCGCGTGCGCCTCCCGCGGTTTCCCTTCGTCTTCCTGCTGCTCGCCGCCGCCGTGCTGTTCGCCGGGGCGCTGGCCGCGGTGCAGCAGTCGCCGCTGCTTTCGTGCATTTCCACGCGCGTGGAGCTCGAACGGCTGGTGGAGGAGAACCGCCGCTGCGTCGCGGACGCCGACTGCGCGGTGTACCAGGAATCCTGCGCTGCCTTCGACGGGTGTATAGCCATCCGGGCGTCGTCGCTGGACCTGCTTCGCCCCCGCGCGGAGGAGTACGCCCGCGTCTGCGGGGCGGAAGTCCCGTCCTGCAGCAGCTGCAGCGCCGTCCGCACAGGCTGCGTCGCCGGTCTTTGCACAGCCGTTGGCGGCTGAGGAAAGACTGGTCATGATGTACACTTTATAGTACTATCGCTCACTGGTGTCTTTGCCCCCTTTCCTCCCCATTCTCATGCGCCGTTCCGCCATCCGCCTCGCCGCGACCGCGATGATGCTCACGATGCTCGCGCCCCATGCCTTCGCCGCCAAGGCCTTCTCCGACGTCAACGACTCCACCCACGGCGCAGCCGAAATCCGCTCGCTCGCCGATCAGGGATTCATCCAGGGATACGGTGACCTCACATTCCGCCCCGACGCACCCGTGACCCGCGCGGAATTGCTGAAGGTGCTCATCCTCGCGTCGACGCGCGGCGACACCGTGCAGCGCGGCCTCTCGTGCTTCTCGGATTTTCACGGTGAGCAGCAGTGGTACTGGCAGACCGCCTGCGCCGCCAAAGAGCGCGGCCTCGTCTCGGGGTATCCGGACGGCTCATTCCAGGGCGGCCGCCTCGTGAACCTCGCCGAGGCCGTGAAGATGGGCACGCTCGCCTTTGACTTCACCCTCCCGACGTACATTCAGGCGCCCGAGCACTGGTACGACCCGTATTTTGACGCCGCCGCCTCCACGACGCTCTTCTCCCGCATCGACCGTGACGGCGCGCATATCGTGACGCGCGCGGACATGGCGATCATCATCGCGCTCTTCGGCCGCTTTACCGGCCAGCAGCAGTGCTTCTCGTCCGACCAGTGCGGTGCAAGCCAGATCTGCTCCACGGAACGCGGCGACTGCCAGTCGGCCTGCCCCCCGGGCTCCGATGTCTGCACCCAGGTATGCGCCGGCGTCTGCGTGAATGCCGACCCGGACCTGCCGACCGAACCCCAGTGCGCCGAGTACGTGACGAACAACGAGACGACGGTCCAGTGTGCACTCTGCGGCGACGGCGTCTGCGACGCATACGAGAAATGCGTCCCAAGCCACTGCGACGGCTCGATCTGCACGCGCGACTGCGGCGGACTGAACTGTCCGATGGACTGCCGCTGAGACAGAACACAGTGCTGACAAACAGGCCCTCCGTAAGAACGGGGGGTTTGTCGCGTCATCATCTCCGGGAGTCGCACGGTTTCCGCCGTCGCTACTTTCCTCCCCGATGAAAGCTCTCTTTCCGCTCTTCATGGCCGGCATCCTGGGAATCCTGTTTGCCCCGATCATCGGGTTAAGCTGGTAACGGCCCTCACGAACGCCTCAGACTTGGCGCATAGCGCAGAAACACATGGGGGCGGGTTTCCCGCCCCTAACGGCTAATACCTCTACACGGGATCAGCTGGGCACCGCACAAGGAATTTGCTAGAGTGCAAGCGCCAATCCGCGCTTCCCCCCTGCTCCCATGCAACGCACGCTCATCCTCCTCAAGCCCGATGCCGTCACGAAACGCTTCGTCGGCAAGGTCATCACGCGCTTCGAAGACGCCGGTTTCATCGTCCGCGGCTGCAAGATGATCCGCCTTGATCCCGCCGTTCTGAAAGAGCACTACGCCCACATCGCTGACAAGCCGTTCTATCCCGAGGTCGAGGCCTTCATGTCCTCCGCCCCGGTCGTCGCGCTGGTGCTGGAGGCCGATGAGGTTGTCGCCAAGATGCGCGACATGCTCGGCGTCACCGATAGCCGCAAGGCCGCCCCCGGAACGATCCGCGCGGAACTGGGCGTCGACCAGATGGTCAACGTGGCCCACGCGTCCGACAGCCCCGAGACCGCCGAAAAAGAAGTGAAGCGGTTCTTCAAGGACAGCGAGCTGTTCCCCTACTGATCACGCTCCCCCGCCGTCGCCCGGAGCATCCGCCGGAGGCGGAGTTTCCGGCTGCGGCGCGGGTTCAGGCTGAGGTTCGGGTTCAGGCGCGGGCGCTGAAGAAGAGGACGCCTCGGCGCTGGACGACGATTCACTGGCAGCCGACGACGCGTCGGAACTGGAGGACGACGATGCGGCCTCGGGCGACTCCGACGAACTGGAGGACGATTCGCTGATTGCGGAAGACGAGCTCTCGGAGGAGGCGCTTTCGGCGGAACTGCTTTCGGACGAACTGCTGGAGGATGCCGCTCCGCCGTCGTCGAGCACACCGTCCGGCACCTCAGGCGAGCCGCGGTCGACCACGGTCGCGTAGTAGCCCTCGGGAATCTGCAGGAGCGCCGGCGTGACATTGGTGGTCCAGGTGAAGCTGATCATCAGGTCCGGATGGTCCCAGACGTTGCCCACGTGATAGCGGCTGCAGCTCAGCGGCTGGCCGGTTTCGTCGAGGATGACATGGTTGCGGATACAGGCATTCCAGGCGGGATTGGAGGAAACCGGCACGCCCTGGTCATCCACCGGGAACGGAATGCCTGCGGACTGGGCGCCCAGCAGCGAGGAGGTGCCCGTGAGCGACGGATTGGCAACACCGACCGCGAACCACGAGAACTTCACGTCGTCGGGCGCGGGCAGCGTGAGGCGGAGGACAAAGCCCGTGGCGGAGGAGAAGTCGACCCACCACTCGGAACCGGTGCGGCCGTTGGCCGTGGCATTGATGACCGGCACCGCGGTGAACGGCGGATCGAACGGAATCGTGACGGATGTGGCTGTCTTGGCGATGAGCGCGAAACCGGCCTGGCGGGCCGAGACGGAGAGCTGGCCCTGGACGTCCACGTCGCCAAGGAACGTCGCGAGGCCCTCGATCGTGATATCACCGAGGACGCGCAGCGCGTCGCGGACGAAGAGCGTGTGGAGGTCGACCGTCGCACCCGTCTGGAAGACGAGCGTGGCACCGCTGGCGATCTGGAGCGAGCCCTGCACCAGCAAGGGTCCGCGGATGGTACCGCCGGACGCGACGTCCAGGATGGAGGCGCGCATCGTGCCGCCCACGTCCAGGCCGCCGTCGAGGCGCATGCCGCCCGGAACGAAGATATCACTCACGCGGAGTGTGCCTTCCAGATAGAGGTCGCCGCCGACGCGCGTATCGCCGCCGACCGAGAGTGTCTCTTCGGCTTCGATCGTGCCGGCCGCCAGGTGCGAGCCCTGGAGCGAGCCACTGAGCGTGACCGAGCCGAAGTGCGCATCACCGCCGGACTGCACGACACCGATGACCGCGGACGAGCCGCTCCGCATACCCGCGATGGTCGCCTCGAGCGCCGCAAGGCGGCTGGCGACATTGAGCGTGATCATCTGGTTCTGGACTTGTGCCTTGATGTCCTCGTCGACGTTGAGGTTGTCGAGCGTGTCCTGGACCATCAGGTTCACTTCATCCTCGATATTCATGCTCTTGATGGCCTCAAGGGTGTGCTCCTCAACCTGCGCGACGCTCAGCGACTCGTTCTTGCGGGCGACGAGGACTTCGATGACGCCTTCGCCGGAGTCGAGCGAATCGATGGCGACACCCACCGTGGACTCGCCCGGACGCGACTTGCGGGCGTAGCCCGGTTTCGCGGCTGCGGAGAGCGAATCTCCGGGCCTGATAGACGCACCCGATTCGACGATGACCTTGGCCGGAAGCTGACCGATGAGGCCGACGAGAGCGGTGTTCGGGACCGGCAAGCCCTCGGCGCCCGCGAACTTGTTACCGACGAAGGCGGGCTTGGTGGAGATGATGCCCATCACATCGGAATCGCCGTCGCGGTCGCAACGCTTCACGGTGCTCTTCTTGGTGACGTCGATACAGACGATATCTCCGGGCTCGAAGTCCGTCGTGGAGCTGTAGAAGTATTCGGCGTAGTCGGCGCCGAGACCCGTGAAGTTGCCTTCGGCGTACGCGTTACCCTCGGCGGTGACGCGGAAAACGGTGTTATTGGTACTGAGGTAATCAGAGACGACCTGCAGCGCGGCGTTCGCGGTAGCCATGTTCGTCTTGAGCGTCAGTACCGTGCCGGTCCTGGACTGCATGGTCAGGGCGCCCGTGCCGCTGCGGTACAGCTTGGTGTCGAAGAGGCCACGGTAACCGAACATGATGTGCGGCGCGGTGCTGCCGCTGCCCTGATTGGTGTAAGTATCGAGTGCGAGCACGGTGCCGCCGGAGCTGTAGATGAGCGCGCCAGTGCCTTTCTTGAGATGACGGACCGTGAACGCCGTGGAGCCGGACTGGTTCACCGTAACGGCGGACGGGGCGTGAGCCATGAAACCGCGGGCCATCACCACCATGCCACGGAAGTCGCCATCGAAGGCCGTGAGGGAACCGCGCAGATTGAGACCTGTGGCCTCAATGCCGCCGGCTTCCAGCTGTTGCACGTAGGCACCGCCGAGGTCATAGAGATGCAGGCTCTTATCGCCGGTATAGATCACGTAAGCATACCGGCCCTGGACGAGAATTCTCTGCGGCCCGCTGCCG
>CAZFBZ010000052.1:0-9073 GCA_964517345.1 uncultured Candidatus Peribacteria bacterium
GCGTCTGCATGGCATGCAGAAGGTCAGGGGTTCAAGTCCCCTCAGCTCCACCAAGATCTTCGTCCAAGAGACGGCATTTTGGCGTGCCTATGATCAATGTCAGACGTGGACTCCGCGGAAAGTTGATTAATTGTTTTTTTATGTTATGAATATCTTATGAGTCCTGAAGTTAAGCCTGATGATAAAGAAAAAATTCGAAGCGCCGTCGGCGGCTGCTTCGATGCAGAGGGCAAAGTTACTGACACAACCAGATTGCAAACACTGCGAACTGATTTTAAGAGAGAGTACTTGAACATCTATTCGGCAAGTCAGGTGGATGCGGTCATATCACAAGTTGGCATACAACGGGCAAGATTGCATCGAAAGTTACTACATGCTCCAACCACTCAGCCCGCAGAAGGCACTCTAGATGAATCAGGCGGTCCAGAAATTACATCCGGTAATCAAGAGCTAACAACAGTAGAAACTGAGTTTCAATCTGCTGAGCCGATTGCGCAAAAATATACTACTGAAGAAGACTCTGTGGCTGAAGTCGAGGATTCTAATGATGACAAACCTAGTGCCTTATCTGGAGCAGAACATTTCGATTATGACTTCGAATCAAAAAGGAAATGGCGTACAAAATGGAAAGAGTTTTTAGATAGCAGGCTGCCGAAAAATTCACGAGCGAGGGGAGAGATGAAAGTACTCTGCTTACCGGGGAAAAAATGCCTGGAGATTCCTCTCTATACGGAACTTGGCTTGAGGCCGGAAAATATCGTCGGCGTGGAGGGGGGAGATGAAGAAGCTCGCCAAGAGTTTTTAATAAATGCACAAAGACTGGGAATACAGGTTCACTTGGGCGATCTCTTAGATTTTTGCAAAAAAAATAAAACTGAATTTGATGTTGTGAGTCTCGACTTTCCAGACATGATGGACAGCGACCATCTTAGTCTTTACGAAGAAGTACTTACAAAAAAGAAGTCCTGGGCCCTAGTTAATGAACTAGCTAAACGAGAGCGCAAACCAGTCTCAGCTTTTATTAAATTTTCCTCCGCGGTTTTCTCTGTAGAGGATATGATCGAACGCAAAGATTGGGATACCTTAGCTGATCTGATGAACGCTGAAGAAGATGAGTTAACCGAAACTCTGATGCAGGCAAGAAACAAAGTTGCAATCCAACTATTTCTCGCAAAACTTGGAACGGGGAGAGTTGAAAATCATTTGTCAGCTCGCGCTACGGATCTTTTTGAGTTGTTCAGGTCAGATCTCATGTTTACGGCGATGCGAGCAAGATTTGAGGTTCGGGACGAATTTGTAGAGCTGCTGCGACGCCTTGGATATGGCGGTCAGCGTTCGGAGTTCACGGGTACTTTGTTTAAAATGCTTATTGATTGGGGCACCTGGGGCCAGGTAATGCCAACAAATCTTGAGCAATACTATTACACTAATCCAAAACACTCTCCTTTCAATTCTTCTTTTGTAGAACTTGAGAGACCAATGGGAAGATATCGTAACGCAGAAGAGACTATTCATTTTATTATGGATGCTGTTATCCATAGGACAAATTGGCTGGCGGCTTCACCCACAGGCATGAGAGGCAAAGGTGCATTTGCTGTCAGAAGAGGAGCTTCTACAATCGATTCTTGGAGCAGAGTTAAAGAAACAGACGAACTACAATTTATTTCCGAAGGTAAGCGATTAAGTCGTGTTTCTATTAAGACTCTTTCCATGGATATTGGAGAGCTTTGGAGAGTTTATGAAAAACAAATTTATTCTGATGAAATGGAAAAGCGAACAAAAATCATCTGAGCAGTAATTTTGAAGAAAAGCCCCGCTTGCGCGGGGCCGTCTTGTCCGGAATTCCGGAATTTAGAGATCCACGTCGACTCCGAGGTCGGTGGAGGACTCTGCATCCATCCTGATTTTGTCACACTCGTGATCGTCGTCGGACTTCTCGTCATCCGTGGCCTCAGCCTGGAGGGAAGAATCCGCCTGAACGGCGGCGACAGCCTGGGCAGTCGTATCAACGTCGTCGTTGTCATCAACGTCGGCCTGAGCGTCAGCTTGGACATCGGCATCCGCATCGACGCGGACAGCGTCGTCATCCTCGAGCGTCACGGACGTATCCACGGAGGTCTCAAGACCGAGAAGGGCGCGGAAGCCGTCGTTGCTCTCGGCAAGGGCCGCGGGCATGGCGGCGAGAATCATCGCACCGGACGCGGCGACCGCGACAAGGCGTTTGGACTGGAGAAGGGCATGCATAACAACAGAGGGAAGAAAACAAAACGTGCACTGCAGCACGCTATAGATGACGGTCTGAAGGGCGGAGTCTTACGTCTGTTTTTTTGGCTTCAGAATACTGTTTTCAGCGATGCAATGCCCGGTAAATCAGGTACGAATGGATGACGGGCAGCAGGACCATCACGAACATCAGGGCCAGGAACACCCACAGGAACGCGACGGGCGGAAACAGGAGCGCCTGGACGACGATCAGCGCGCCGCCGGCCATCCAGATGCGCGATGCCAGCGCGTGCGTGCGACGCCAGACCTCGGGGTCCGAAAGCGTCCACGGCGTGCGGATGCCGATGAAATACGTGGGCTTGAGCTTGGTGAAGGACGCGCCCATGAGCGCGAGCAGGACGCCGACGCCGGCGAGGATCCACCGGCCGAGATCGCCAGCGAGTTCCGGACGGAGCGCGGAAAGCAGTTGGATGCAGAAGACGTATCCGAAGAACGCGACAAGCAATAGCTGCATCGCCTCCCATGTCACGCGGAATGCCTCGTAGTTCTCGCGCTTGGGATCGATGCGCAAAAGCAGCGGCAAGAGCAGTGACAGCAGCAGCGCGATGCCCGGCAGGAGCCAGATGCTCTGTTTGCTCATCCATCCGTCGACGGTACCGTCGAGCGACCAGTGCGATGGAATGCTCTCCGGCAGCCGCGGAAGCGCCCAGAGCGCCACGGCGAGCATGGCGAGCAGCAGGATGATCTGGAGGATACGGAACGGCGAGAGGCGGGAGAGCGACGTCATACCCGCCAGTATCGTCCTCGCGCGGATAGACGCAACCCGTTGCGCGCGGAATTCTTGCGCTATACTCGCTGCACTTCCCTTCTCCCGCACCTATGAGCATCCGCATTCTCCTCGGTTCCAGCTCGGACATGGAACACGCCCGCATCATCGAGGACTTCGCCGAAGAGTACGGCGTGAAGACGCGTATAACCGTCGCGTCGGCGCACAAAGTGCCGGAGATGGTCGTGAAGCTGGTGGAGGACATCAACGCACTGACGGAACCCACCGTGGTCATCACGATCGTCGGCATGAGCAACGGCCTCGGCGGCGTCGTGGCCGGCGGCTGCGTGCATCCGGTGATCTCCTGCCCCGCCTTCAAGGACCACGCGGACTACCTCGTGAACATTCATTCCAGCGTGCAGATGCCCTCGGACGTCCCCGCGATGACCGTCATTCATCCCAAAAACGCCGCGCTTGCCGCTCTGCGCATCCTCGCAGAATCCGACGACAAGCTCCGCGCGAAGCTGCTCAAGCGCATCAAGGACCTCAAGGCCACCTACAAGCTCTGATTATGGCGCACCTCACCCTCGACACGCTGCGCGACGGACTCAAGGCCTGGAAGGGCTGCGAGCTCCACAAGACCGCGACGCAGGCCGTGCTCGGCGAGGGGAACCCCAAAGCCGAGGTCATGTTCATCGGCGAGGCGCCGGGACAGAAAGAGGATGAACTCGGCCGTCCGTTTGTCGGCGCCGCGGGACAGTTTTTGGATGAGTTGCTCGGCACGATCGGCCTGAAGCGCGCGGACGTGTACATCAGCAACGTGGTCAAATACCGCCCGCCGCAGAACCGCGACCCGACGCCGGAGGAGAAGGAGCAGTGCATGCCCTGGCTGATGCTGGAGATCGCGCTGATCCGCCCTAAGGTGATTGTGCCGCTCGGCCGCCACGCGCTCGGGCATTTCTTTTCCAAACTCAGCATTACGGAAGGACACGGCAAGCCCCAGCAGCTCACGGCGGACGTGACGGTGTTTCCGATCTATCACCCGGCAGCCGCGCTCCATAACGGCGGACTGCGCCAGTCGCTCTACGATGATTTTAAGGCACTCGGCGAGTATCTGAAGAACCTCAAGAAGTGACGTCGCTCCAGACCACAGAGCGCGCCGGGACGGAAGGATGAACGGCGGCCGGACCGCTATACTGCAGACGTGACCTCGCTGCTGTTCGGTATCATCGTCTCGGCTCTCCTCTCCACCACTTCGCTGCTCGTGGTGCTCTTGCGCGTGAGCCCGTTGAGCGCGCCGGGGCAGGCCATCCCGGCATTCTTCGTGAGTCTGTTCTTAAGCATCAGCTCGATCGGGACGCTGGCGTTTTACTTCCTGTGGCGGACCCTGCCGATCCACACGTGGGACATAGGCAAGCTGCTGGGCATCTCGGTGCGCCAGGGGCTGATGCTCGGGCTGGGCACGGTCATCATGGTGCTCTTCCATCTGCTGGGGCTTTTGAGCTGGTGGATCGCGATTTTGATCTATGCGGTCTTCGTTCTGATCGAGCTGGCGCTCAATTCCTGAGACCCGAAGAGGGATTCAATTTGGCCCGCCTTGAGGTATGCTTGCGCCCATGACGGACGCTTCTTCGCTGGCAGAACTGGCTCGGAAGATCGATGGCGCGCAGACGCCGGCCGAACTCGATGCCCTGGAACAGGACATCTTCGGCCGCAAGCACGGCGCGCTGACGACCGCGATGAAGGCACTCCAGAGCCTCTCGCCGGATGAGAAGGCAGCGAAAGGCAAAGAGCTGAACTCCTTGAAACAGGATCTGACGGATAAGCTCGCCGCCCGCCGCGACGCACTGAACACCGCCGCCCGCGGATCGCTCGGCACCGAGGACCGGCTGGACGTAACGCTTTCGCTGCCCGACAGCCACCGCGGACACCTGCATCTGATCCCCGAGTTCATCCGCCAGGTGGAGGAGGTCTTCGGACGCATGGGTTTTGACGTCGCTGACGGTCCCGAAGTGGAGAGCGAGGAACTGAACTTCAATCTGCTGAATATCCCCGCCACGCATCCCGCGCGCGACTCGCAGGACACGTTCTGGATCAAGCCGCCCGAGGGGGTGCCGGAAGAGACCGATCCCAACCAGCGCTTCGTGCTGCGCACGCATACGTCGCCGGTGCAGGTGCGCTTCATGCAGGAACATGAGCCGCCCATCCGCATCATCTGTCCGGGACGCGTGTACCGCAAAGACGCCGACGCGACGCACTCGCCGATGTTCCATCAGTTTGAGGGACTCATGATCGGCAAGGACGTGTCGCTGGCGAACATGAAGGCCGTGATGATGACCGCCATCCGCGAGCTTATCTCGCCGACCGCCGAATTCCGCTTCCGCACGGGCTTCTTCCCGTTCGTCGAGCCGGGACTTGAAGTGGATATGCGCTGGCAGGGCGATGAATCCAAGAGCCGCGAGGGCCGCTGGCTGGAGATCGCGGGCTGCGGCATGGTGCATCCGAATGTGCTGAAAAACTGCGGCGTCGATCCGGAGAAATGGCAGGGCTTCGCGTTCGGCTTCGGCGTGGAACGCATGATCATGATCAAGCACCAGATCCCCGACCTTCGCTCGTTCTACCACGGCGATCTGCGGTTCCTGAGCCAGTTCTGACGAGCGCAGAGCAAAGCGCCCGCTCCCTCAGAACGAGAGAGCAGGCAGCGCTTCTTGATGTGCAGAGCCCGATCAGGCGGCCGTGCCGGTGGCGAAGATCATCTGGCCTCCTGCCAGAACATTGCCGATGAGCCGGAAATCCTTTCCAGCGCCGATCGGCACGTTGAGGTTCGTGATCTCGACCACGTTGTCAGTGATCGCGACGGTGCCTATCACTTCCGCTCCCTGGACGCCGCCATCCAGTGTGTACAGACGGACATTCGCCAGTCGCAGGGTGGAGTCCCCGGTGAAGAGGAGACGGCCCAGCGATTGGCCCGCGATGGTCGGTTGCACCGTGATGTCCATGAGACGGCGATCCCCGCCCACAATGTTCGGCGGCGCGGTGCCGAAGACGATGAGCGGATCCGATGTGGCAGGCGGTTGCCACCAGGGTGGCGGACTACCGGGTGGCACGTACGGCGGCGGGCTTCCCGGCGGGACATAGACGGGCGGGAGCGGCGGGCAGTGAAGTGTGAAACTGAAATCGAGACCGGTCCCCAGGCGGTTGAATTTCCCGCCTGTGGTTTTGATCCAGAGCCCGCCCTGCTGGTCCCCGTAGCAGTCGTGACACTCTGGCGTCAGGACCAGGCGGACCTGGATTTTCTTCCCTGGCTTCCCTGCCCAGCGGAAGCCGAGCGGAAAGCCGTTCGCCGAGGTGGCGACGGTCATCCAGCTTCCCTGCACGAGCTTCTGCAGGGCTGCCTGTCCCTGGTACGCGCCGAAGATGACTTCGACGCTGCCACGACGCTTGTCCATCGTCATGCTGTACGGTCCGAGGACCGTCTCCCGACCCGGGAACAGGTCGAGGTGTCCCACGGCCACGGGCATGACGCGCTCCTCGAGCGCGACCACCGGACCGAGAACGGGAGGTTTGAGGCTGGATCGGAGGCTGAACTCTTGAAAAAACACTGCTGATCTCCGGGCGAACATTGAAAGTTGTTATTTTACTCGGCGGCCCCCAGTTCTTCTCCTTTCTGTCGGGCCGTTGCTTCCAAGAAGCGCGGTCCAATCATCACCATGATGAGAGCAGATCACCGTAAAATATTCCTGAATATTGTCTATTATATGCCCATGTTCTTCCAGCAATGCTGGAAAATCAGAAAGAAATGATCACAAAGAAGCCCGCTCGCGATACGAAGAACGCGGGCGGGGGCTTCTTGGTTAGCAGAGGCGAGATGCTCAGTGAGGGGCCGCAGTTTCGCGTGTCTCGAGAGACAAGACGCGATTCCTGTTTTCCGTGGTCATTCTCCTGGTGGAGAGAGCGGAGGCGAGACCTCCGAAGACACACAGAGTCAGGACTGCGACGCCGACCACCAAAGCAACGGTGAACATATGAACCTCGTGCTGTGGAACCAAGAAGCGACGCACTGTCGCCTGGTTCCCGTGTAACTTGACAGAGCACTAATATTATATCATATATACAATTTGCAGTCATTCAGGAATTTGAGCATCCAGAAGCCCGCCTGCAGTGTGAATAACGGCAGACGGGGCTTCTTGGTGAGTTAGAGGTTGTGCTGGAAGGGTTACACCGACATCTCGCCGGTCAGCGAGTCGAAGTCCAGGGCGCTGTCCGCCGTGTAGCCCAGCGCGCGCATGCGGAAGACGTAGTCCACGACCTCGATCGGGGGCAACTCATCCCCGGTCATGAACCAGAGCGCGAACGGATCGTTGCTGAGCAGCGCCGCGGCGTCGGCATAGCGCATATCCCAGCTCAGGGGCGGGGCCGGCAGCGGCGGGTGGCAGGTCGGCACTTCGGTCAGGGCCGCGATGCCCACATTGGCCGGCGCACCGCGGAACTCGAGACGCTGCAAGAACAGTTCGGTCATCAGACGATTC
The DNA here is from genome assembly GCA_964517345.1 of uncultured Candidatus Peribacteria bacterium. Lineage (GTDB taxonomy): Bacteria > Patescibacteriota > Gracilibacteria > Peribacterales > Peribacteraceae > DAISLF01. The sequence goes on from CAZFBZ010000052.1 coordinate 7,519, forward strand.
CTTGAGATGCCACACACAACCGTGATACCAAGAAGCGACTCACTCGCCGCTTCACTATTGGCACACGTTGCGAGTGACGGCGTAGTAGACTACGTATTGTTATAAAATGCAAATTCTATTTGTCAAATACCATAACAGGGGCTTATTTGAGCCATATTATTGATAGTATTCCGGTGCCCGAATTTACCAAAAATTCTACTCAGAATGCCAAGAGCGGTTGTCCGGTCAGCGCAGTGTCCAGCGGTCCGGCTCCTCCACGAAATGCCCGATCATCGACGCCTCTTCCTTGGAGATGCGGCCCATATTGAGCGCGACGGTCGTGAGCAGTGTGATGGACGCGAGCGGGTGGAGCATCACCGAGTGCTCCTGCGCGGCAGCCATCGCGGTATCGAACTCGTAACTGAAGATGGACACGATGTCCGAGACGGTCGCCTTCCCCTCCTCGCGTAGCGCCTCGACGGTGGAGATCGAGCTGCCGCCGGTGGAGAGGAGGTCTTCGATGACAACCACGTGCTTCTCGGGCGCGAGACCGCCTTCGATGCGCTTCTTGGCGCCGTGCTCCTTGGCCTTCGCACGCACGTAGACGAACGGCAGTTTCATGCGATCGGCGACCAGAGCGGCCCAGCCGATGGCTGCGGTCGCGGTTCCGGCGATGACGTCGGGCGGCACGTGCAGCGCGCGGACCCGGGACACGAGGGCATTCACGACGAAATCGCGGGCCTCGGGGTGGCCGTAGATCATGCGGTTGTCGCAGTAGATGGGCGACTTGATGCCGCTGGTCCACGTGAACGGTTCCTGCGGCGACAGACGCACCGCGCCGATGCTCAGGAGGAATTCTGCAATGCGTTCACCGTGTGGCATGCCGCCATGGTAGCCTGCATGCATGCTGACGGAAAGACAGGAATCCGATCTTCACCGGCTTGTTGACGTGTTCCTTGCGGAAAACTCAAAGCTCAATCTCTCCGCGTTCCGCACGCCGGAGCAATGTTGGATGGGCAACGTGCAGGATTCCGTGTCGTTGCTTGATATTCTCGCCGATCTGAAGCTGCCCGCCGCGCCGCGCATGATCGACATCGGCACCGGCGGCGGCTTTCCCCTGCTCCCGCTCGCGGTCTGCCTTCCGGACATGACGTGCGTCGGCCTCGACTCGACGCAGAAGAAGGTTGACGCGGTGAAACGCATCGCCGCGACCCTCGGCCTTAGCAATGTCGAACTGGTCTGCGGGCGCACCGAAGAACTGGGCCACGATCCGGCTCACCGCGAGCGCTATCACCTCGTCGTCTCGCGCGGCGTGGCGCCGATTAATACACTGCTGGAATACTGTAGTCCGTTCTGCGCGCCGGGCGGACGGGTGGTGCTGTGGAAGAGCCTCAACGTCGAGGAAGAGCTGAACAACTCGCTGCTCGCCCGCGCTGAGCTGTCGTGCCACCTCATCCACCAGCACCGCTACTCGCTGGGAGCGGACTGGGGCGAACGGCAATTGATGGTGTTCGAGAAAGGCGGAAAGCTGCCGGCCAAGTACCCGAGAGGCGTGGGGGTGCCCAAGAAGGAGCCG
>CAZFBZ010000053.1:0-8962 GCA_964517345.1 uncultured Candidatus Peribacteria bacterium
GCTCCATTCGACTCGGCCCTTCGGGGCCTGGCTCACCGTTCAATTCGCTCCGCTCATTAACGGTCCTTCAATTTACTCAAAAGAAGATAGGCGAAAGAATTGAACGACCCTGAGCGAGCGTAGCCAGTCGAAGTGCCCTCTATAACAATCAATCAGAATCCACGCATCAGCATTTGATGCTAACATCAGTCGGTCCAGCATCTCCCTCTTCCTCACCTAACAATGCAAAAATCTGTACTGACCATTGGGGCAACATTCCTGCTTCTGCTAAGCGCCTGTTCAAGCAATCCTACGACGGTGCAAAATAACTCGAATGACAGCAGCTCGAGCAGCATTCAATCGTCACAGACCGCGAGTGTCGCACCGGCCTCATGGGTCCGCATCGACAGGCAAACGTATTGGCACAACGATGACTATTTTACGGACGATTCGTACAACTTCCCGGCTATTGCTTTCGAGCATCCGTCCAACTGGAAATTCAACTGCTGCGGCGATATGGATAACGCCTCCCAGCATCTGCTGTGCGCCGACGATGCATGCGACAAGGCCTACGTGAAAATCACCAACTACGGCCTGAGAGGATGTCCGTCCGGAAAAAACGATTGCAGTATCGATGAAGTGGTATCGAAAACCGCGCAACAGAAATACGATGAATTGGCTGCAAGTATTCAGGCGGATGCACACAATCAGATCTTGCCGGCAATCCACTTACAAGGCCTTGATGTTGATGCGCTGGCCTATACGAAGAATGCACAATCCCGGGTTTACCTCATGAATCTCAGTGATGATGTGCTGGAAGTGGAATTTCTATCCGGTGTGGAGACAGATGATGGCTTCGTGGCGGAGTTTCTCTCGCGGCTCACCTGGGACAGAGACTGAGATGTGAGCAGCTCCACATCCATAATGCCGAGGCGTACACTCCCTGCTATGCCTCTCTCCTCGATCACGCGTCGGGCCGTGCTGCTCCTCGGATGCACCGGCCTGGTCCTTTTTGCCGGCTGCCAGAAACCGCAACTGACCGTCACGTCCTCCGACGGACACGCGACACTGGTTCTCAATACCGCGGGGTTGCCCGCGGGCATCGACGCGGCGGACATCGCGCTGTCCCCCGTGATCGTCGACGGCACGCTGATGTTCGGGAATGAACGGCCGTTGGCGCTCTACCAGCTGGAGCCGGACGGACTGGTGCTGAAAATCCCGGCGGAAGTCACGATCGACGTGCAGACGAACGGCGGCAGGATTCCGGGGATTTATCACGCCTCGGCAACCGGCATCGAGAGCATGGTCGCAGCCAGCGTGTACGACCCGCACAGCGGGGTCGCCACCCTCCGGACATCCGTCAGACATTTCAGCACGCTGATCATCAAATCCGAGGATTTCGACGTGACCGCGACCGCGCCGTCGTATGTCTTCGTGAACGTGCCGTTCGACGTGACCGGCTCGATCCGGAAAGTGACGGACAAGCGCGAAGTGATCGTGGCCCAATCCGGAACCGAGTGGTTCACCACGCTCGTGAGGAGCCTCGGGCTGAACGCGGCAAACCTGAAGCCCAAAGAAGTCATCGGCGAACTGGAGATCCGCAATCCGTGGTCCGTGGAAGACAAGCTGCAGGCGCTGGACGACAGCCCGGTGACACCGATCCTGCATCAGGCTGTCCGCCAGAACGTGAATGCGAACACGCATGAGTACACGCAGAGCTTCACCTGCACGCAGCCCGGCTTCATCACGATCCGGTACAACCCGTCGATCCAGACCCCGAACACGTCGTATAAGAACCTGACGCCCAACACCGTGCAGATGTCGACGACGGAATTCCCGCATACGGTGCTGGCCGACGAGATCGAGTGTTTCGATTACATCGTCTGTGGCGGCATGCGGCTGGATGAAGCGCTCGGTATCGCCACGGAATCGTGCGAAGGGCGCTACGCCGCAACCGCAACCTGCAACGAGGGCACCGGCACCTGGTGGCTCGACGTGGATGTCGAGAAAGAGGGCTGCTCGCCGGCCTGTGTCGTGAATCTGGAGACGAAGACCGCCGAGATGAACTGGCGCTGCACGGGGCTGGAGGGGACGTGACGGACCGTCCGGAGGATTTCCCCGCTCGTACTCTTGCTTATTCGTAAGGTACTTATATAGTAAGCCCCTTCACTAACTCGATGCTCACGCGTAACCAGACTATCGAACGGCTGATGGAGAGTTTTCAGGCCATCAAGCGCAAACTCGCCCCGAAAAACACCGGGCTGCGCAGCATCACGCCCTCGCAGTGGTGCGTCCTGCGTATCGTTTCTATGAAGGATCACGCCAGCATCAAGGACATCGCCAGTCAGATGAACGTCAGCAGCAGCGCCGCCACACAGCTCGTGGACTGCCTTGTGGAGCACGGCCACCTGACGCGCTCGAACAATCCCGACGACCGCCGGTCCCAGCACATCGGGCTCTCGGCGTCTGCGCGCAAGGAGATGCATCAGTTGCGCAAAGCCCAGAGCAAGCGCCTCGCACAGCTCTTCTCGGTGCTCGATGACCGCGAATTGGCACAGTACCTGCGCCTGAGCACCAAGATCGCCGGTCACGTTTCCCCCTCCGCATGAAGCCGCCCGCCACCCCGGGGGACGGCGCCCAGAAGCCGAAATCCCCCAGTCTCATCGGCCTTCTCAAGCCCTGCAGAGGATGGATCATCCTGCTGGTCATATTCGCCATCATCAGCAACGCATTCAACCTCCTGGTGCCGATGCTCATCTCGCGCGGGATCGATTCTTACGCTGCCGGCACGCTTGTCGTCCCGACAATGGCCGTGCAATTCGCACTCACGGCCGCCGCGATCTTCTTGTTCGCCTATCTCCAGAACGTCGTGCAGACATACGCCTCCGAACTGGTCGCGCGCGATCTCCGCAAGAGCGTATCGGCCAAGATTTCGCGCCAGAGCTACGCCTTCGTACAGGAAATGACGGGGGCCAAGCTGCTCACGAACCTCACGTCCGACGTGGATGCTGTGAAGCTGTTCGTCTCGCAGGCTGTTGTCACGTTCGCCTCGTCGGTGTTCATCATCATCGGCGCAAGCATCCTGCTGATCATGATCAACTGGATCCTCGCTCTCGCCGTTCTTGCCATCCTGCCGGTCATCGTCGGCGCCTTCTTCCTGATCTTCAAGAAGGTGAACGTGCTCTTCAAGAAATCACAGGAGGTGATCGACTGGCTCAACCGCGTCATCAACGAGAGCATCCTCGGCTCGGCGCTGATCCGCGTGCTCAATTCACAGCAGTACGAATACCAGAAGTTCATCGCCGCAAACACCGAAGCACGCAACCTCGGCCTGCAGATCCTGGGTCTCTTCGCCGCGCTGATCCCCGTTATCACCCTTGTCGCCAACCTCGCGGCGCTCATCATCCTCGCGCTCGGCGGGCACTTCGTGATCGCCGGAACCATGACGCTCGGCCAGTTTGCGGCCTTCAACAGCTACCTCGCTCTTCTGATCTTCCCGATCATCATGATCGGCTTCATCAGCAACGTCATCGCCCGTTCGGCAGCCTCGTATAAGCGCATCACCGACGTGCTCGAAACCGACGAGCGCAAAGAGGACGGCACGGACACATCGGAACTGCGCGGCGATATCGACGTCGAGCATGTTTCGGTTGTCTTCGGCGAGAAATCCGCGCTCAAGGACGTGTCGTTCTCGGTAAAGGCAGGAACCCGCACTGCGGTGATCGGGCCGACCGGGGCCGGAAAGACGCAGCTGCTGTACCTGCTGACCGGCCTGATGCCCCCCGCATCGGGCGTAGTGAAATACGACGGGAAACCGCTCTCGAGCTATGACGCCGCCGCTCTGCACCGGCAGGTGGGCATGGTGTTCGAGGACAGCATCATGTTCAACCTGACGCTCCGCGAGAACATCGCCTTCGGCGGCACCGTGGCTGACGCGGACCTGAAGCGCGCCATCGACACCGCGGAGCTGACGGATTTCATCGAATCGCTGCCGCAGAAGCTGGACACGATTGTTCTGGAGCGCGGCACCAGTCTCTCGGGCGGCCAGAAGCAGCGCATAATGCTCGCCCGCGCGCTGGCGCTGAAGCCCAAAGTGCTGCTGCTTGATGACTTCACGGCGCGCGTGGACACGCAGACTGAGGAGAAAATCCTCAAGAACGTCGCTGACAACTACCCGGACATCACGCTCGTCTCCATCACGCAGAAAATCGCGTCGGTGGAAGCGTTCGACCATATCGTCCTGCTGATGGAGGGCGAATTGCTGGCCCAGGGCACGCACAAAGAGCTGATGCAGACCTCGCCCGAATACGTCCAGATCGCCGATTCCCAGCGCAGCACCAGCCATCTATGAACTACGCCCTCGCCAGAACCGACGGCAAGACCGACAAAAAGGGGGCCAGCGCCCTCTCGGCCCTCGTCAAACTGTGGCCGCTGCTCCGCAGCGAACGGAAATATCTGTTCCTCGCGCTCCTCGCAGTCATCATCACGTCGGGTCTCGGCCAGGTCGCGCCGCTGCTCATCGGCCGCGCCATCGACACGACCGTCGTCACGCGCGATTACCACGGCCTGCTGATGTACTCCGCCATCCTGCTCGGCACCTACCTGGTCGCTTTCGTCGCCAGCTATTTCCAGACGCGCCTGATGGGCGGCGTCGGCCAGCGGCTGCTCTTCACGCTACGCAACCGGGTCTTCCAGAAGCTGCAGGAGCTGCCCGTCGCGTTCTTCAACCAGAACAAGGCCGGCGACCTGATTTCGCGCATCAACAACGACACGGATAAGCTCAACCAGTTCTTTTCGCAGGCGCTCGTCCAGTTCGTCTCGAACCTGTTCATCATCGCGGGCGCAGCCGTCTTCCTGGTGGTACTCAACCTGCGTCTTGGCGCGACCGCGCTTGTTCCGGCTGTGGGCCTGCTGGTCTTCACCCAGCTGCTCTCCGCCTGGGTGCGGCGCAAGAATGCGGCGAGCATGCAGGCGCTCGGGGGACTCAGCGGCGAAGTGCAGGAAAGCCTGGCGAACTTCAAAGTCGTCGTCGCATTCAACCGCCGCGATTACTTCCGCAAGAAATTCGACGAGGCCAACGACGCGAACTTCAAAACGTCCGTCTCGGCCGGCGTCGCCAACAACATCTTCGTCCCCATCTACGGTCTCTGTAACAACATCGCCCAACTCCTGGTACTCGCCTACGGCATCCACTTGATCTCCGCCGGCGACTTCACGATCGGTCTGCTCATCAGTTTCTTCAGCTACGTGAACCGCTTCTACGATCCGTTGCGCCACATCGCGTCCATCTGGGCAACGTTCCAGACGGCGATGGCGGCGTGGGACCGCATCTCGGCGATCATGGAGATGACTTCCGACATGAAGGTGATTTCCGGCGGAAAAGCCCTGCCGGATGCGCCGCTCCTGAGCTTCCAGAATGTCCATTTCTGCTATCCGGACGGCAAAGAGGTGCTGCACGGCATCAATCTGACGCTCGAACGCGGCAAGACCTACGCGCTGGTCGGCCCAACGGGCGGCGGCAAAACCACGACCGCCTCGCTCATGGCACGCCTGTACGACCCGACGGAGGGCACGGTGCTGCTGGACGGCCGCGACATCCGCTCCTACGAGCCGGCCGAGCGCACAAGTAAGATCGGCTTCATCCTCCAGGAACCGTTCCTGTTCACCGGCACAGTGCGCGAGAACATCCTGTACGGCAACGACGCGTACAAAGATTTCACCGACGCGCAGATCGTCGAGGCGCTCAAAAAGGCAAACGTGGAGGCGTTGCTCATGCGTTTCGAAAAAGGACTGGAAACGAAAGTGACGAGCGGCGGCGACGGCATCAGCCTGGGGCAGAAACAATTGCTCGCCTTCATGCGCGCGGTGCTGAAGGATCCGGATGTGCTGATCCTCGACGAAGCGACGGCCAATATCGATACCGTGACCGAGAAGCTGCTGGAGGAGATTCTGAAGAAACTTCCGGCGCACACCACGCGCGTCATCATCGCGCACCGCCTGAATACCATCGAGAACGCCGATGAGATCTACTTCGTGAACGCGGGTGAGGTCATCCGCGCCGGTTCGTTCGACCACGCGCTGGAGATGTTGCTGCACGGCGAGAGGAAGAGCTGATGGGCTGAATCACCTGCCGTTCACGAGGCTGCGCAGCAGCGGCCCTTTGCCCGGGTATCTCCTGCACGTCTTGCCGAAGCAGTCTTCCCACGCATCGCCGGGCAACTGCATGGCAAATGCCGGCACCGTCGTCCAAGGCAGCACTTCCGGTCCGTGGAGAACATGGCACGCGCCATCCGACAGCAGCGCGACGAGATTCTGAAAATCGTTTTCGAGCGGCTGTCCTGCAGACGGGACGGGGACATCCTCGCCCGTAATCGCACCGGCACGGAAGAGGGCATAGGCCGTCAGCGCGGCACTGGAAGGCGTGGGTTGATCGAACGTCTTGGCCGGCACGGGGCGAAAATCTCCGCCCTCGGCATTTTCCATCCAGCCCTTCTTGGAGCGAAAAACTGAGAGTCCGGTAACGAGACTCTCGAGCATCGTCCTGTCTGCGGCGTCCCTCGTGTGCTCGTACACGTAGGTCTGGAGGGCGCACACGGAGGCGTAGTCCTCCAGGAAGCCCTGCGCCTGGACGACCCCACCAAGCGAGCTGCGGGCGAGTTTGCCGTCGCGGTAGTGGCGCTTGAGCAATTGGCGCGAGAGCGTGACGGCTTTTTCCAGTGATGCTGGGGTATCCGTCGCACGTCCGTGGACAAAGAGCGCAATGCCGAGCAGCGCGTTCCAACTGGTGACGATCTTGCGGTCGGTAAACGGCTGCGGGCGCTTGTTCCGGAGAGCGAGCAATTTCTTCTCGATGGCATCCAGCGGTTCGAATGTCCGGCGCACGAGGTGATTGGCGCCCTCGAAGTTCCCCGTCTGCGAGATGCCGTAAGCGGCCGAGAACGCCTTGAATTCGGCGTGCGTGAGAACGTGCGAGAGTTCTTCCTCGGTCCAAACGTAGGTTTTGCCTTCTTCGTGATCGGTGTCGGCGTCGTGCGCGGCGACATACAGGCCGTCCTCCCCGAACGTCTCCTCCAGGCAGCGGATGACGGACGCCGCGGTTTTCGCGTAGGACTGATCTCCCCACAGTTGGAACGCGGTGGAGTAGGTCCACAGGTGCATCGCCTGGTCGTAGAGCATCTTCTCGAAGTGCGGAATCTCCCATGAGGGATCAACGCAATACCGGTAGAAGCCTCCCTGCAGGTGGTCATGCAGGCCGCGCATGGCCATCACATCGAGTGTGCGCCGGACCATTTTGGACGTGGCGGCATCCTTATCGCGTCCGCCGAGAGCCATCAAAAACAGGAGTGTCGCGTGCGGAGGGAACTTGGCACCGTCGCCGAAGCCGCCGTTCTCCGTATCTTCATGTGAAAGGATGATTGCTGCGGATTCCTGCGGAGCCCTGACTGTAGAGGAAATCTCGGCCTCTGGTTCGATGACAATCCCGGGGTCGCTCTCCGGCCCGGCTCCATCGGGATGCTTTTTCTGCCAATCGATAGCCGACTCCAGTACTTCGTGGAAGGAGGGCATGCCCCGGCCGGACTCGGGCGGAAAGTACGTCCCGCCGAAGATGATCGCACCATCAGGAGCGAGGACAATACTCATGGGCCAGCCTGCGGAGCCGGTGCGCTTGGCGACTTCGCCGAGGAAGTGCTCATCGATGTCCGGCCGCTGCTCGCGATCGACTTTAATGGAGATAAACGACGCATTGAGGATGTCGGCGGTCTTCTGATCGCGAAAGGACTCGCGTGCCATCACATGACACCAGTGGCATGTGGCATACCCGATGGAGAGGAAGATCATTTTCCTGAGCCTCTTCGCCTCCGCGAGCACGTCCGCGCTCCACTCCTGCCAGTGCACGGGATCGTCTTTATGCTGGAGCAGATACGGCGAGGACGAGGCATCCAGCGCATTTCGGTCGAGGTGGATCATGAGGCACAGCGTACTCCGATCACGGACGGCCCAGAACATCCCGGGTTACTTGGCCACGAATGCGGTCGCGCCGAGCCACGCCAGATCGAAGACGGCCTTCATGGTACGGGCGAACGTCGCACTCTCCACGATGAGCCCGAGCAGTTCGTCGCCGCGCAGCGAGACAATGCCGACGGAGTTATTGAAGATCAGGATTTCGTTTTCGAACGGAAACTGGTCTTTGTTCACAAGCAGGATCTCCACAAGGTTCGCATCGTATCCCGCAGGCAGGAACGCGTCGAGCACGTGGACGCTTTCGACGGTCGTCGGCGAGAGATAGCGGGTCTTGATGCCCTGACGGATCTTCTGGTGCGTATAGTGCTCGAAGAATTTAGGGAAGAACGTCGTGACGCTCTTGAGGTTGGTGTATCCGAGGATCTCGCCTTTGGCACTCAGCGATTCGTTAAACACCTTCTCCACGCCGTCCCGCCCCTCGTAGAAGCGGATCTTCGGCTTGAATCCGACGTTGCTCACGAGCGACTTGAGCTCGGGCAGAAGTCCTCGCGCGAGATTCACCTTCTCTTCCGTCATCGCCATCAGCTGTTCGGGCGGCTCGGGCGCGAAGCATTTCACGCCGTTGCGGTTGTACTGGCTGAGCAGGCGTTTCTCGAGCAGGTTGCCAAGCGTGTGGTAGCAGCTGACGCGGTGCACGCCTGCCTTTTTGGCGATGCTGGAGACGGGACCACCGTTGATTTCCAGGCACGCCAGATACACCTTTGCCTCTTCGTTGCTCAGGCCGATCCGCAGCAGCTCGGTCATCATGTCTCTGATAGTATACAAGTGTTGTAGAATTTTTTCTACAGTATTTTATGTCGTGAACATGGCTTTATATAAACAAATACTGATATTTCAACATAACTGTGTTCGACAATTTTGACGCTGTCTGAGATACTGGAGCCAACAGACAACCGCGCAAACAGCGCCCACATTCCGTCTGTTTTTGTTTATGCAAAAAACCTGTGTCTCGTGTTCCGCC
>CAZFBZ010000054.1:0-8819 GCA_964517345.1 uncultured Candidatus Peribacteria bacterium
TGGCTGGTCACTCTGACCGCTATCAGAAAGTATAGCGCCTCGGGAGTGGGATACCTCTAAATCATCGTCACCATCGTCACCCGGCGAAAATCGGCGCTTAGGTAAGCCATGAACTGGGTGACGATATTTGTAACACAATTGTCACCCCATCGTCACCAGACAGAGCTTTGAGTTGCCCAGAACAAGTCGCTTACGTATCATTCTGACCCGTATGATTTTCTCCCGAAAGAACGCCGGCAAGTGGGTCGCAAGCAAGGACGGCAAGGTCGTCGCTGCCACTGTGAAACTGCCCGCGCTCATGAAGAAAGTGGAGAAGAGGAAGGACAAGGACGCGATCCGCTTCGACCTGGTCCCGAAGCAGCCCTACTTCGCCGGACCCTGTGGAGTTCCCCTACGTTAAAGGTGAAGGAGCCACCGGCTTCGTCTATCGACCGGCGATCCCGGTGACCTTCAGCTACGGCACCCGGAAGTTCCCCGTGGGCAACGCGCTCGTGGACACCGGTGCCGACATGACGATTCTTCCGTTGGAGATGGCGCACGCATTGGAAATCGAACTCGACGACAGTAAGAGTGTCGTCTTGGGACATGCAGGCGGTGGCTCCTTTATCGCGCTGCCGTCGCAGCGAAAGATCGGCTACGCCGTCGAGCTGAAAGGACATCGCCCGCTCTGCTGGCAGGGGATCGCCTACTTTGCGGCCGAGCAGCCGATGGCGCTGCTTGGGCACTACCAATGCCTCGACAAGTTCGACCTGCTCTTCCGCGGGAAGGATCGGGTCTTGAAGCTCACTTTGGTGTGAACTTGGAATTACACGCCCGTGTGAAAAGTTGCCAGAAGAATGGATGCGGGATACAGGCGGCAAAGGATAAAGTATCTGTACTATCCTCACTACGATCCATGAATTCCCGCTTCCCGCCAGTGGTCATGATAAAGAAGTTCCTGCTCCTCTCTATCCTTTTCGGAACAGCGATCCTCGCCAGCTGTACGTTCGGTGGGGGACAGGCTACGACGAACCCGGAACCCAACCACAGCCATGCGGATTTCGCCGTCTACATTGATGGCGAACGGTTCAATTTCGCGCAGCAAAAATACATGTCGGAGGCTCCCCGCAAGAACGAGAGCGGGGAAGAGGTGCTGACCGAAGTGCCGGGCCGCACGTACCTTCATCTCCACGATATGAACGGTAACGTCGTCCACCGCCACAAGCCGCAGCTGACGCTCGGAGACTTTTTCCGGTCCATCGGTTTCACCCTGAGCGACATTTGCCTCACGACCGACACAGATGCTTCGTACTGCGATGGCGACGGAAACACGTGGCGGATGTTCGTGAACGGCGAAGAGCGTGCGTTGGATCCCGGCTTCGTCTGGAATGACCTCGATAAGATTCTCCTCACCTTCGGTCCCGGCGACGCCGACATCCGGGGCCAGTTGCAGAGTCTGACAGATGACGCATGCCGCTACTCCAAGACCTGTCCCGAGCGTGGAGCGCCGCCGGCTGAGAACTGCATTGCCGATCCCACCGTTCCCTGCCTCGCCCCCAATGAATAAGACGAGTGCCTGTTGCTCCGGCGGAACGTGCGCGACGGTCTCTGTCCCCACCGCCGCTGCTGGAGGACAGGGTCTGTTCGCGCAACGGAAATTCCTCCTGCTCCTCGGAGCACTCGCGGTCATCGTGCCGTTCGAGATGCTCTCCCTCCTTTCGGTCCATCTGGCACCATGGATCGAGATCCCCCTGTTCCTCACGCTGCTCGTCGTCTTCGGGCATACCGTCTTCCGCAGTGGTCTTCGGAGCTTACTGAGGCTCAATTTCTCGGACATCAACCTGCTCATGACCATCGCGGTCGTCGGTGCTGCATTTCTCCGCGAATTTGAGGAAGCAGTGATCATCGTCGTTCTCTTCGCCCTGGGCGAGGCTCTAGAGCAATTCGGCGTCCAGCGCAGCAAGCAGGCGCTCGAAGAACTCGTGGCGAAGACTCCGAAGACGGCACTCCTCAAGGGCCGGGACACCAGAGTCCCCATCGAGGAGGTGGAAGCCGGTGCGATGATGGTGGTGAAGCCCGGCGATTTGATCCCGCTCGACGGGGATGTGGTGGAAGGTGCCTCTCTCGTCGATGAGGCCGCGATCACCGGAGAGCCGCTCCCCAAGAGTAAGAACGTCGGCGACGGCGTGTTCGCCGGGACCCAGAACGGTCAGGGGTACATCGAGGTGAAAGTCACGAAGACGGCGAAGGACACGACTCTCGCGAAAATCATCGACCTCACCTACCAGTCGGCCGAGAAGAAATCCGAATCACAGAAGTTCGTTGAGCTGTTCTCCCGCTACTACACGCCTGCCGTGATACTCACGGCGCTTCTACTGGCCAGCGTACCGGTCGCGGTGTTCGGCCAGCCTTTCCGCCCCTGGTTCACGCAGGCGCTCACGGTCCTGCTCATCTCCTGCCCCTGCGCGCTCGTCATCTCCACCCCCATTGCCGTCTTCTCGGCGATCGGCAATGCGACCCGGCGGGGCATCCTCATCAAGGGGGGGAAATTCATCGAAGAGATGGGCAAGATCCGGGCCATCGCTCTCGACAAGACGCGCACGCTTACTCGGGGAGAGCCGGTCGTTTCCGACATCGTGCCCTTCAACGGCTTCTCGGAGGAAGACGTTCTCGCTTGCGCAGGGGGACTGGAGGTCTTCTCCGAGCACCCGATCGCCAAAAGCATTCTTCAAAGGGCCAAAGAGAGGAATCTCACTCTCCACAGCCACAGCGGCTTCGAGGCGGTGATGGGCAAGGGCGTGAAGGGCGAATGCACTGTCTGCACCGACGCCCATCACTGCATGGGGAGCCTGAAGTTCGTCACGGAAGAACACGCCGCCGGGGAAGACGTCATGAGGAAGGCGAACGAATTCGAGAGGCAGGGGAAGACGACGATCGTGATCAGCGACCGCAGGCGGGTGAAGGGCGTCATCGGCGTCACCGACGAGATCCGTCCGGAGAGCAAAGCGTTTGTCGGGCAGCTGCGCGACCTCGGCATCGAACCCGTCATCCTCACGGGCGACAACAAGATGTCGGCGTGGTTCGTCGCGGAGCAGGTCGGCATCCGGGACGTGCAGGCGAATCTCCTGCCCGACGGCAAGGTGCGGGAACTCCGGACACTCCTCCGCAAGCACACGCACGTGGCGATGGTCGGTGACGGCGTGAACGATGCGCCGGCGCTCACGACCGCTTCCGTCGGCATCGCCATGGGGGCGATCGGATCGGACCTCGCCATCGAGAACGCCGACATCGCCCTGATGACGAGCAACCTGACGGCGATCCCGTTCCTGGTCAGGCTCGGGAAGAAGGCGTCGCGGACGATCCGCATCAACATCGCCGTCGCCGTCGGCGTGAAGGTCCTCTTTCTGGTCCTGGCCCTCGTCGGCCAGAGCAACCTCGCACTCGCGATCTTCGCGGACGTCGGCGTGACCGTGCTCGTGGTGCTCAACAGTCTCCGGCTGTTTTCCTTTGCGTAAATCCATGAGCATGTTTTCCCGATACCGACTGCTTCTCTTGGGGTTCCTGGTGCCGTTGGCCGCCGGTGCCCACGGACTCGGCGGTGTTTCCTTCGACAGGGAAGTGAACGGATACTTCATGGACATCAGCACAGATCAACCCGTGCTGCGCCCGCAGACGATCACACTCATCGATTTTCAATTGTGGCAGAACGAGCCAGATTGGGAGATGGCCCCCTTCTCGGCGGTCGTCGTGCAAATCAAGGATGGCGAAAATCTCGTGTTCGAGTCGCGGATCGCCAAGCACCCGCTGGGCTGGACAGGGATGAGATTCACGTTCCCCAGGAGCGGCCGGTACACCCTCTCCGTTGATTTCCAGAATGGACAGGACAGTATCATGAAACAGGCTTTCACCCTGAACGTGGAAGAGAGGGGAAGACAATGGATGCTCCTGGGGATTGCCACGACCGGTGTGCTGGCTCTCGGCCTGCTGTGGGTGCGTCGTCAGAATGTAGCGAAGCGCCCGCTGCCGTTCCAACGATTGTAGGGTACTTTAATTGCCGATCGGCCGCAGGGCTTTGGCGAAGGTGTATTCGGCGATCGAGGTACCCATGTTCATGCCCGCGATCGCATCGAACTGCCAGTGCACGCCTAGGTAGATGCGGCTCTGGGCATTCTCTTTGGTCGCGTCGCTCAGGCGCCGGAAACTGCGGGGGGCGTAGGGCCGCACGACTCCCTTGTTGTCCGTCGTGATGCCGTTGAGTTCGTCGGAGACGAAGGTGAAGGGGATCTCGTCGGTTCCGTAGAACAGCGCAATCGTGCGGAACACCGCCGCGCCAAATGTGGCGTGCCCGGATGGATATGCGGGGAAGGGCGGGGTGAAGTTGTTCCCCGTCATGTTGCTCATCGGGGCGCCCAGCGGCGTCCAGGTGACGTCGCCGGCGGTCTGCGGGTTCCCGTCTCCGAGGCCGCCCGGCCCCGTGCCGGCGTCCGCCTCGCGGATGCCGATGACCGGCCGCCAGTAATCGTAGACGTACTTGGACTCCCAACAGCCGATGCCCGCGTCCGCCTGGGCGAGGTTGATGAGGGCGAAGAGCCGCGCGTTCTGGACGACGGAGTTCCCCCTTTGCTCCGCGATGATGCGCGTGATCTGGTTGTACAGGCGGGGAGGCGTGCCGATCTTCTTCACGCCGTCGTAGGCCCAGTAGAGGCCGATCTGCGTCTGTTCCGGCGTCCGGATGGTGCTCGTCGTGACGCCATCGCCGCCGTAGAGCTTCACCTCGTTGTAGGCCGCGGCATACTCAGGGCTGGTGATGGCGGGCGGGGGTGGAGCGCGGAATTGCGATCCGCTTTGGATGACGAACGGCTTCACGCCGCCCCACTTCGGCCCAAGGAAGGGCTGGGTGGGGTTCAGGGGATCGACCCGGTGCTTCCCCGCGAGCGGACTCGGCAGGTAGGTGAAGTCCGTGACCGACCCGTCGTTGGTGCGGGCTTGCAGGACCCGCGCGGCGGCTGTGTCGCCGATAACCAGGCCGACGCTCTTTCCCGCTCCCTCCGGAAGCAGGGACAGGTGGCGCTGCGAGGCCGCGTCGAAGATCTGCTTCTGCTTGGGGTAGAGGGCAACGAGCGTCTTGTGGGCCGCCGCGGCGACCGCCGCGTCCACCGACACGCGAATGCCGCTCGGGAGGGGCACGAGGGCGATATATGGCTCGTGGGTGCGGTCGATCGAGTTGACGGCGTCATAGACCGCGGCGTGCACGATCGCCAGCGCCCGCGCCGACGATCCGGGACCGCCCTGCTCCGGACTCCCGAAGGTGCCCGTGTGGTCGTCCGCGTTCGCCTGCATCGCGACACTGTTCCAATAGAGCACGGGATCCCCAAGCGATGTTTCCGGATACAGGTCGCGCACGAGGATTTCCGTCCGCGCGTCGGCACCCTCGCTCGTGACAGTTATGCCGAGACGGGTGCCCGGCTTCGCCGAGGCCCGCACGGAGGCGATCACCACGAGCGTCGTGGTGGCGTCTTCCGACAGGCGAAAATTCCTCCAGATCACGCGGCTGCCCGACGGCGTTCCATCGGGGGCGTCCACGACGTCGAGACCATCGCTCAAGATCCCATCGATATCCACCATCCGGTCCGGCGTCCCATCGTTGCGGACGGTCACGAGGAACGTGACCCGGGATCCCGGCTCGGCCTCCGCCTCGAGTGTCGTGGCGGAGAGGGTGATGCGCCCCTCTTCTTCGGGCTCCTGCGGTCTGCGGGCCGTCTCGCTCTTCCAGATCATATAGGCGATCTCCCCGCGCGTGAGCGGTGCGTCCATCGCCCGCACGGAGGGCGGCACCGCACCCCACTCCTCTAACTTCAGGATGTAGGGCATGTACCACGGCCCGCCGGCGGCGGGAAGATTGTTACCCGCATACGCGCGGACGACCAGCGCGGCCGCCTCCACATAGGAGATCGGCAGCTCGGGATGGAAAGTCCCGTCCGGATAGCCTCTCACCATGCCGTGATTCCGCGCGGCGCAGACGTAGGGGGCGTACCAGTCATCCCGGACATCGGGGAAGCAAAAGGAGCCGGCCCCGGATTCGTCATTGGCCTCCATCAGTATCTTCACAATCTCGGCGCGATTCGTGTTGCTGTAGGGTCGGAAGGTTCCGTCGGGGTAGCCCTGGGCGATCCTGTGCTCCACGACGTAGGAAATCGCCTCGGCGTACTGGTCACCCGCTGGGACGTCGGACACGGCTTGCGCCTGCGCCTGGGTGGCGATCAGGCAGCAGAGCAAAAAGGGAATGAGACGGGAACGCATTGAAGTATGCAACTTTAAATATATTTTGCATATTTGTCAATGATGTATAGTGGGAATCATGAAGTCCCTCCCCACTCTCTCCGCAGTCCTCTCGGCCATCGCACTCTTTGCGGTTCCCTTCGGAGCGTCGGCTCATGAGCAGCAGGTCTTCCGGATTGGCGACAGGAACTATTCCTTTGAAGTCGGCTCGGTCACGGAACCGATCATCGTCGATGACACGGCGGCTGTCTTCCTCGACGTCGCCCTCGCGTCGGAACACGGGGAGGATGAGGAGGAGGACCACCACGCCAACAGCGCGAACGCGGTGGAAGGCCTGGAAAGCTCCCTGAGAGTCGAGATCTCGACCGGCGATAAAAAGAAGGCGCTGGACCTTGTCCCCATTCCCGGCGCGCCGGGAACGTATCAGGCGCAGTTCATCCCGACCGTCGAGACGACCTTCACGTATCGCTTCTTCGGCACGATGAACAAGACGCCAATCGATGTACGCTTCACCTGCAACCCTGCAGGCCACCCGCTATCGGGGGCGGACACCGAGCCTACCGATATCACCCCAGGCGTCACCCGCCTGCTCAAGAAGGGTGCATTCGGTTGCCCGATCGCGAAGAGCGACTTGGGGTTCCCCGAGCCGGCACCCAGTCTTGCCGAACTGAAGGAAGCTCAGGCAGGCACCGTTTGGAATAGCATCGGCACCGCGGCGGGACTGCTCGCCCTGGTGCTGAGCGTTGTCGCCCTGATGAGAAAGTCCTCCAGGTAACTTACGTTCGCGTTTTCGCTTGCTGAAAGATTTCAGTACCTTGTACCACTCCGATCACTTCGCGGAGCTGATGGCCTATTGCGATGCGGGAAAGCGTAAAGTTGAAGTTCGTGAACTGAAAGATAGCCGCCATCTGGCAGGGTACTCACTTGCCTTGTTTCCCGCTTCGCGGAAAATAGAAGCGGATCATGGAGGGTCTTTGGCTGGGGAGGAGGGTCTGCTTCGCGCTTTGCTCCGCAAGCTACGCAAAGCAAGAGCTACGCAGACCTGTTCTCCTCCAAATCTTTCTCCTTCTCCAGCTTCGCAGAATTGGCCGACCACAGGTGACGCTTCGCGAACGCATAGCCCGATCCTCCTTTTAGGTAGGTTTCGAACTCCTGCGCCTTCATTTTATCCCTGAACGATACGATAGCCTCAATATGCCAAGGCACATGGGGCGCAGTCGTTCTTGTGAGGCCTCGATTGTGTTCATCCATGCGTTCGCGAATATCTTTCGTGGTGAATCCCACGTAGGTCATCTGCGGGTTCTTGATACTCCGGAGCAGGTACACGTGAAACATAGCACGCAAGAATAGCCAATTCTGCGAAGCTTGCGAAGCAGAATGGCTGGGGAGGAGGGATTCGAACCCCCGAATGCTTGCTCCAGAGGCAAGTGCCTTACCACTTGGCGACTCCCCAATGCACGGCAGATCGTAGCATAAAATGAACATCGGGAAATGCAATCCTGACGCCTAAAACCCG
This sequence comes from uncultured Candidatus Peribacteria bacterium, assembly GCA_964517345.1. Classification (GTDB taxonomy): domain Bacteria; phylum Patescibacteriota; class Gracilibacteria; order Peribacterales; family Peribacteraceae; genus DAISLF01. The sequence goes on from CAZFBZ010000054.1 coordinate 7,775, forward strand.
GTCTCTTGGTGGACTCCGGGCCGCCCCCGCCCCACACTGCGCCCATGCGTATCCGATGGCTTCTGCCCGCACTTCTTCTGCTCACAGCCTGTCAGGGCTCGCCCGTGGCTACCACGCCGGAAGCCGCTGCTCCAGCTGCGCCGTCGTCCGTCTCGGTCGTTGTGGCGGACAGTGCCAGGTCATCTCTGCCTGCTGTGACGAATGACGTCTCGCTGCCCGCGCTCATGCGCAAGACCTACGATGGCGGCGACCTGACGCTCGGTGATGTCCTGGATACAAATTCAGCGTACACCCGCTACACCATCACCTACCGCGGCGGGGGACTGACACTCAGCGGCATCATGAACATCCCCGTCGGCGACGGGCCGTTCCCGGTGCTTGTCCTCAACCACGGGTTCATCGAGCCGTCGGTCTACACCAACGGCCGTGGTCTCAAGCGCGAGCAGGATTACCTCGCGCGGCGCGGGTACGTCGTGGTCCATCCCGACTACCGCAATCATGCGTTCTCCGACAAAGATCCCGACAGCGAGACGCGCCTGCGCATCGGCTACACCGAGGACGTCATCAATGCGATCGAGGCCGTGAAGAACTCCGGCGACAAGCGTTTTGATACGCAGCACATCGGCATGCTCGGCCATTCTATGGGCGGAGGCGTGACGCTGAATACGCTCGTTGTCCGTCCCGACCTCGTCGACGCCGCGGTGCTCTTCGCGCCTGTCAGTGCTGACGCTGTCCTCAACTACAACCGTTGGCTCGTCCGCCGGCCCGAGGTCGCCAAGGCCGTTGAAACGCTCTACGGCTCACCCGAAAAGAGCCCCGAGTTCTGGCGCGATGCGTCCGCCAAGACGTTCTTCGACCGCATCACCGCTCCTGTTCTCGTCCATCACGGTGATGCCGACGCCGACGTGCCGGTGGAATGGTCGCGCGATCTGGACACGTGGCTCTTCGCCGCGGGCAAAGAGGTGACATACGATGAATACCCCGGCGAACGCCACGAGTTCGGCCCGGAGTGGGGGACCGTGATGCAGCGGACCGTCGACTTCTT
>CAZFBZ010000055.1:0-8745 GCA_964517345.1 uncultured Candidatus Peribacteria bacterium
GTGAACGGTGACATGACCGACATCACCATTAACCTCATCGACACCCCGGGCCACGTGGACTTCACGGCCGAGGTGGAGCGCTCGCTGCGCGTTCTCGACGGCGGAGTCGTCGTCTTCGACGGTTCCCAGGGTGTCGAGCCGCAGTCCGAGACCGTCTGGCGCCAGGCCGACAAGTACCAGGTTCCGCGTCTCGCCTTCGTGAACAAAATGGACAAGACCGGAGGCGATTTCTACATGTCGCTCGACTCGATCTTCGACCGTCTCTCCAAGAACGCCGTTGCCATCCAGCTGCCGATTGGCGCCGAGAGCGAGTTCTCCGGCATCATCGATATCATCGCCAACAAGGCCTACACCTTCACGGGAAAGATGGGTGAGACCCGCGAGGAGATCCCCATCCCCGAAGACATGAAGAACCAGATCCTCGAGTATCGCCTCTCGCTCATGGAGAAGGTCGCCGAGAACAGCAGCGACGATCTCATGGACAAGTTCCTCCAGAACGGCGCCCTCACCGACCAGGAGCTCCGCGAAGGCATCCGTATCGCCACCTGCAAGAACAAGATCTACCCGGTGCTCTGCGGCTCCTCGCTGCAGAACATGGGCGTGCAGCTCGTTCTCGACGCGGTCGTCGCCTACCTGCCGTCCCCGCTCGACATTCCGCCGCTCAAGGGTAACAACCCCAAGACGGAAGCCGAGGAGAGCCGCAAAGCCTCCAATGACGAGCCGGTCAGCGCGCTTGCCTTCAAGATCGCCACCGACCCGTTCGTCGGTAAGCTGACCTTTATCCGCGTCTACTCCGGCGTGCTCACGTCCGGCAGCTTCGTGCTGAACACCCGCACGGGCAACAAAGAGCGCATCGGGCGCATCGTCCGCCTCCACGCCAACTCCCGCCAGGAGATCGACAGGATTGAGGCTGGAGACATCGGCGCGGTGATCGGTCTCAAGGACACCCGCACGGGCGACACCATCTGTGACGAAGCCAAGCCGATCCGCCTCGAGAACATCACCTTCGCCGAGCCGGTCATCTCGCTCGCGGTCGAGCCCAAGACCAAGGCCGACCAGGAGAAGATGGGCATTGCCCTCCAGAAGCTCACGGAAGAGGATCCGACCCTCCGCGTCCGTACCGACGAAGAGACGGGCCAGACGATCCTGTCGGGAATGGGCGAGCTCCACCTGGACATCATCTGCGACCGCATGCGCCGCGAATTCAAGGTCGAGAGCAACGTCGGTAAGCCCCAGGTCGCCTACCGCGAGACCATCCAGAAGCAGGTCGACCACGAGGAGAAGTACATCAAGCAGTCCGGCGGCCGCGGTCAGTACGGCCACGTCGTCTTCACGCTCGTCCCGCAGGAGCCGGGCAAGGGCTACGAGTTCGTTGACGAGATCGTCAGCGGACGCATTCCCCGCGAATTCATCAAGCCGTGCGACCAGGGTTTCCAGGAAGGCATGACGCGCGGCATCCAGGCCGGGTACCCGGTCGTGGACGTGCAGGTGCGTCTTACAGACGGTTCTTACCATGATGTCGACTCCAACGAATTCGCCTTCAAGATGGCCGCGAGCATGGGTTTCCAGGCTGCCGCCCGGAAGGCCGATCCGGTCATTCTGGAGCCGATCATGAAGGTCGAAGTTGTCACTCCGGAGCAGTTCTTTGGTGACATCATGGGTGACATCAACTCGCGCCGCGGACTCGTGCTCTCCACGAGCGATCGCGGCAACGCGAAAGTCGTGAGTGCCAACGTCCCGCTGGCCGAGATGTTCGGTTACGCCACGGACATGCGCAGCATGACCCAGGGCCGTGCCAGCTACTCCATGGAGCCCAGCCACTACGCCAAGGTGCCCAAGAACAAGGCGGACGAAGTCGTCGCCGCCCGCGCCGGAGTCGTCAATCGCTGACTATTGTTCTCAATCGGAAAGGCCGTCCTGATCGGGCGGTCTTTTCGTGTGATGTGGTGCATTCAGGATCCGGTCTGTGCCGCCTGCTCCTCCAGGCGTTGTGCTTCGATGCGCATCAGGGCGATCTCCAGAAGAGTGGCGGGGAACTGGCGCCGGTGACCGCTGTCCATCCCGTAGAACGTGTACTCCCCCATGACGATCGGCGCATCATCGCCGAAGCGTGCGTCCTGCGTCGCGCGTTCCTGCATGACCCGCAGGGCAACCCTTGCCACACCCGTCGGCAGGCTCTGCAGGTAGTTCGCCAGTGCCACGGATCTCTGTTCCAGAGCGCCATTGATCTTGTTGAACCGACCCGGCGCCATCGCGACAATGCGTGCGTTCACCTCCTGCCGGTCACCGCCCTGCTCCGCGCAGACCCGGACGTCGGCCAGGAGAATTTGCCGCTGCTCCTCCAGGGCGAACGCGCAGAAATCGAGTAAGCGGGCCGCCTGCTCCGCACCTTCGCGCTCGACATCATTGTTGACCGCGGCACGCAGCCGGTTGACGTATTCTGGACGGGCGATCTCCGATAACTCGTGTATATCCGGTGTCAGGCAGGCACGGCCGCGCACAATGCGCTCGGCGTGCTCGGACACCCGTGGCTTGTCCAGTGCTGTGGGATCGTGCTCCTCTTCCTCCCGCGCGATGTCGGCGAGCTCCTCGGTGAGTTCAATCTGCCGGCGTTGCACGCGGCCCTGTTCGATGAGCAGATCCTGCCGTGCCGCCTCCTCGGCCGCCTCCCTGCGGCGTCCGGCGTGCTTTGATACCCGTTGTCCTGTGCCCTGATACGGGACGGGGGATTGTGTATGACGCACATGGCCGTTGCCGCTGCCGTTGTTGCCATTGGTGAGCTGTTCCTCAATCTGCAGAAGGCGCTCTTCCGCACGGCGCAGACCGAGTTCGGTCCTCTGTCGCCGGTTCTTCAGCGACTCGCGCTCGGTCTGTCCAGGATCGGCGATGTACGCGGCAAGCGCATCGATTTCCCGCTCGATTTCCTCCAATCGCAGGTGAATTTCCTCCCAGAAGATCTCCACCGCGATCATGTCGGCTGGCATGTCCCGCAGGATCAGGCGCGAGGCGAAGTTGGTCATGTCGTCGAGCAGCACCCGCAGATCGGCCACGGCCCTTGCGCGCTCCGCCTCCTTCGCCGTTGGGCCCATCTTCCAGGCACTCCGCCACAGAGAGGCAATGCCTGTTCCGATCTGGGTGATGAGGTCACCTGCAGCCTCCGGCTGTATCACAGGTACCGCCTCCAGACGTTCCAGTAGCGCTATGATCTCGCGCACATCTTCCGGCATGCCCTTCAGGCTGAGTGTCTGCTGGAGCATTCCCGCATTGTTGTCAGTATTGAAAGCCAGCAGGTGGAGCATGTGTTCCCGCACCTCCCGGGGCCCTTCCGGATAGGGCAGCATGTCCACCATCACCTGTCTGCTATGGCGTGTATCCTCGAGCGCCGGTTCGCGCGGGAAGGCGAGAGACGGCGTGGTGGGCAGAGCGATGTCCGCCAGCACCTCCGGTTCCACAAGGGCCCCGACGCGTTCGCGGATAGCGGCCAACATGCCGTTCAGGCGGGCGAGCACCGCAATACAGGTCTCGCGTGCTTCTGCGGCCTGGCGGTTGGCGCGCAGAGCGACGGTTTCGTTGGCGTTGGCGATGATCCGTGTCCCGACCAGATGGTGGCGGTTGGGGACCAGTGTCGTGGCTTCGGGGGCGGTGGGGGTGGCGTTCATAGAGATACGCTACTGGCTTTCTTTTTTTTGTCAAAAACAGGACACGGCGACCCCTCATCCTCTCTTTTTAGAGCCAAAATCACCATTGCTGAGCTTACGATTCTGTCCGTTCCTGCAGCGTCACATTCAGGGTTTTGCGCTCTCCGCCCTGCAGGACAAGCAAATTCAGGACGCTGCCAGGCTTCTTTCGTTGCACGATGGTGGCCAGGGAGATGTCTTCGGTCAGCTTGATACTGTCTGCCTCCAGCACAATATCGCCCTCACGCAGACCTGCCTTGGCGGCGGGGGATCCCGGGACGATGGCCGGCTCACCCGGACCAGTCCCGCCGATGACCAGCACGCCGTAGTCGCTTCCCAGCTTCTGCGCTGCCTGTAGGTCGGCTGTCACCTGCACGTAGCGCACGCCCAGGTAGGGGCGCACGATGCGGCCGAACTCTTTGTAGCTGTCGAGCACGAGTCTGAGATCCACGGCGGGAATTGCGAAGGACACGTTCTGTGCATCGCCGCCCGCAACGGCCGTACTCATGCCGACGACCTGGCCCCGCAGGTCGATCAGAGGCCCGCCCGAGTTGCCCTGATTGATGGCCGCGTCTGTCTGAATAATGCTTTGGAGCTGCTCGGTTTCGCCACCGAAGAGACCACCCGCCACGATCGTCCGTTGCAGGCCCGAAATCACGCCTACGCTGACGGTATTCCGGAATTCGCCCAGCGTGTTGCCGATGGCAATGACAGGCTGTCCCAGCAACGGTTGCGCGCGCTCCGAGAGCAAGAGTGCCGTGTATCCGGTGCCGCTGACCTTCAGGAGTGCAACATCGTTGGATGGATCGCGGCCAGCCACGACGGCGCTCAGACGGCGTCCGTCGTTGAGGAAGACCGTGTACTCCGCGTCCGGATCATCCACAACGTGCTTGTTGGTCATCAGCAGGCCGTCCTGGCTTACGAAGAAGGCCGTTCCTCCGCCGATTTCGCGCTTCTCGGTGCCTCGGGTGTAGCCAGCCAGCCCCCCGAACGATTGTTCGATCACGGGAATATCTTTGGAAATGATCACACTGGCGACTGCTGCGTTGGCGCGCGATGCGACCTGTACGACCGGCGAATCCTCCGGATTCAGATCTGCGGGAGCGGGCCCTCCGAGAAAGCGTGGTGTACGCACGGATCCGTACTCAGCCGGTGCCGACGATGAGCTATTCTGGAGGGCTGGAACTGTTGCCCACGGTGCGACAGGCGTAAATGCGATCAGCGTTACCGCCGACACGACGGCTGACGTCAGGGCGGACAAGCCGACGACCTGAAAAAGAGAGGCTTTGGTCATGGTCATAATCCCTGGGGAACATTTCAAGTATAACCCTGGGCGGCTCTTGGGTGCATCACATTTATGCCTTTCCTCAAAATACACCGTAGTATCGTATTACTACGTTGACACGGACGGACGATGTCCTATCCTATCCGCCCTTTCCCCTCCACTCGCATGTCCGCCAAAGGTCTCCGACTCCCCGATGTCTCCGGTCTCGAAGGCCGTGCCGCCTCGGCCGTTGCCGAACTTTGTGGAAAAAATGCTCAGCTCGATGAAAAGCAGTTGCGTAGTCACGCCGAACGCATGCTCGAAGTGCTGGATGCACAAAGTGAGTTCGCTGGAAGAGAGGGCGACGAGGCAGCCGAAGCTGCGCGTATCGTCCGTTCAGCTCTTCATGAGCGCTGATCTGGTGAAGCACGCTTCACTCCGGTAGAGTCGGGCAATGCCGACCCGCAAGAATTTCACCGAAGATACGTACAAGCGCGACCCGTGGTTTAAGGCCCTCTGTTCTGCTCTCACCGAATGCAAGACAGAGGAAGAAATGGCCGAATTACTGCGTGATGTCGGCACATTGAGTGAATTGCAGGCATGGAGCGAGCGTCTCGAAGTCGCCCGCCAGCTCTCCGGGGGCTTTAGTTATCGCGAAGTGGCTAAGAATACGGGGGCGAGTACCACCACGGTAACGCGCGTTGCCCGTTTCATCCAGAACGGCACGGGCGGCTATCGCCGCTTTCTGAAAGGCGTCAGGAAGCCCTGAGTGCGCTCTCCATGCGGCAGTGTTTTGGTAAATTACATAACGACACAGTTCCTATCGCGCACTGTGTTGTCGATTGAGGCTACAATGCCTCCATGCCACAAGAGGTCTTCATGCATCGTTGTCTGGAACTTGCCGCACTCGGCCGCGGGTTTGTTGGCAATGGCGCGCTCGTCGGAGCGGTGCTTGTTCGTGACAAAAAGATCGTCGCTGACGGATATTATAGTATGTACGGTAGTTCGCATGCAGAGCGACAGTTACTAGAAAAATTTGATCACAAAATAAGATCAACAGACACGCTCTATGTAAATCTGGAGCCCTGCTGCCCGGGACCGGATAAAAAAAATCCGCCGTGCACAGACATCCTCATTGAGCGGGGCATCAGACATGTCGTCATTGGCATGACCGATCCAGACCCGCGCGTAGCCGGGAAGGGGATGGAGCTGCTTCGTGCACAGGGCGTCACCGTCGAAGGACCGTTTCTTCGCGCCCAGTGCGAGTATCTGAACCGGGGCTACGTCTCACTGCGGCGTCGCCAGCGTCCATGGATTATCATGAAGTCCGCCCGTGCGCTGGATGGCACGATCTGCAACGCGGATGGAACGACCAAGAAGATCACCAGTCCGGAGCAGGACGCCTGGTCGCACACATTTCTGCGTGCCCGTGTTGATGCAATTCTCGTCGGCGTGCATACGATCGAAGTCGATAATCCAATTTTGAATACAAGACTTGTTCAAAAAAAATCTGATAATTCTAATTCAGCCCTGAAATCAGAAGATAAAAAAATGAATACAAATATTGATCAATACTCCCCAAAACGCATCATTCTCGACCCGCATCTGCGTGTTCCGCTGACCGCAAAGGTCGTCACTGACGCTCGGAACAGTTCGACAATGATCCTCACATCAGGCGCAGCCGCGCACTCGGAGTCTGCAAAGATGAATGATCTCCAGAGCAGAGGAGTCGACGTCCGGGTTCTGTCGGTCATCGATGGTCGTTTCGACTGGAACGCCCTCTGGAAAGAGCTCATCACTCCATCCGGTGACTATCACGGCATCGCCAGCCTCCTCGTGGAAGGAGGGCAGCGAACCTGGGACGCGTTCAAGACCGCAGGGTTCGTGGATGAAGAGGTCACACTGATGGGCTGATCACAGACCGAGCTTCTTCTTCACCTTCTGCGCCCACATGAAGAGGGTTTTCAGAATGATCTGCTTGAGTGGGAGCTTTCCGGTTTTGGCGAAGTAGTCGACGACCTTTCCGAAGGTCTTTGCCTTGGCCTTCATCGCGTCGATGCTGCCCTGCCGCTTGTCCACGACCAGTCCGAACTTGCCGCGTCCGGGCGTGCAGCGCTCTTCATAGTGGTAGCCGATGACCGAGGCGCCGAAGTAGCGCATACCCACCTGCATGTGTGAGGTCGTGCGTTTTTCCAGCGGCCAGGCCGCCGCGGGGGTGCCGCCCGTGTAGATGAAGTACACCGGCAGGCCTTTGAGCGTTCCAAGCGAGTGCGTGGCATCCAGCCCGAAGCTGCCCATGCGGTCGACGAGGTTCTTAAGATGCCCCGGCACGCCGAAGTTCCAGATGGGCGAGGCGATGACGAGTCCGTGCGAGGATTGAATGGCTTCCTGAATCTTTTTGAAGTCGGTGCCCTGGTCCGTTCCAGGTTCATAGTGGGCGAGGGTGAAGTGATCAATCGACAGGTCTTTCAGACGGAACTTCACGATTGTTGTTCCAGGCATGGTCAGCAGGCCCTCAGCGAAGGCATCGGCCAGCATATTGCTGTTGCTCGGTTCGTTGGTTCCGGCAACGAGAATGGTGACTTTCATGGCTGAGGGATAATGAAAAGGCTTCCCTATAGTATACCGGATTTTTCCCGCGACGAGGAGATGTTCTTTTCGTGACGTCCTGGTGACACGGAATCCCTAGCACACTGTTTCCAATTGTTTTTTGGAATACGATTTTTTGAGCGGCGCTTCGTGCGAGTTTCGCACGGAGTTGCCTTCTGGATCGCAATCCCGGGGACGGAAGTTTTCCTGTATGGATGTCAGAGGAAATTGATTGATTACGGTTCGGACATCATCCAACATGTTGTGTCGTTGGTGCAGTTGAACCACTAAGTATCGTATCTCCATCGTCTTTGCGGCTTTCGGCCCGAATCGCCGTTCCGGCCCGGAAAATCCCCGTTCAGCCGGGCCGCTTCCCACTCTCATTCCCTTTTTATCCCCCCACTTATCCGTCCGAACATGAACCCGAATGCCCCCTCATCCAGCACCACGTCCCGCCAGACCCTTCCGCAATCGGGGACGATAGAACCGCTCATGCCCGAGGGCACGGGGAAGGGCTTATCGATTCCGCGCGTTTTCACGACCCCGGGGAGCGATCCCCTGGAGGAGGTCACCTACGACCGCCGTGTCAGCCGTATCAAGAACACCAACGGATCGATTGTGTTCGAGATGGAAGGCGCAGAGATCCCCTCAGCGTGGAGCCAGGTCGCAACCGACATCGTCGTCAGCAAGTACTTCCGCAAGGCCGGAGTGCCGCAGTATGACGACAAGGGGAACGTCAAAATGAACGAGAAAGGCGAAGTCCTCACGGGTCCCGAGCGCAGCGTCAAACAGGTGGTCCGTCGTCTCGCCGGTTGCTGGAGACACTGGGGCCAGAAGTACAACTACTTCGAGACCTCGCAGGACGCCCAGGCCTTTGAAGACGAGCTCAGCTACATGCTCGTCCACCAGATGGCCGCCCCGAACAGCCCCCAGTGGTTCAACACGGGTCTGCATCACGCTTACGGCATCACGGGACCGGCGCAGGGTCACTACTACTGCGATCCCAAGACCGGCGAGGTGCGCCGCAGCGAGGATGCCTACACGCATCCCCAGCCGCACGCCTGCTTCATCCAGAGCGTCGAGGACGATATGGTCAACGAGGGCGGCATCATGGACCTGTGGGTCCGCGAGGCGCGCCTCTTCAAGTTCGGGTCCGGTACGGGTACCAACTTCTCCAGGCTCCGCGGGGCGGGGGAGCCGCTCAGTGGCGGCGGC
>CAZFBZ010000056.1:0-1467 GCA_964517345.1 uncultured Candidatus Peribacteria bacterium
AAGCGCTCCGCGCGCCAAGCCCCGGCGGCTCCAACGGAAGCCAAGGTATCTGTCACGAGTGTCTGTATCACTTTGTCATGATGGACGCCGCCGGCCACTAACCGGCAGTGGCGCGCGGAAAACCCGGTAGAAGCCAGCACGACCAGAGGAAGCTACACAAAACATCACACACTCATATCCGAGACCCGGCCCCCTCCGTGAAGATTGAGCATGCGAGCGCTTCTCGTAAGAAGCGTGAGTCATGCGAATGCGTTTTCTTGCTCCCAGAGACAAGCTCTCGAAGCCAAGCCCGCAGGCGCAGGCTGAGTGGCTTGGCTCGCAGTCCCTTTAGGGAGTCACTTCTTTGTCGCGACAAAGAAGTGTCGACCCGGCGTCAGCCGAAACCGTGTCGCCCTTCGACTACGCTCAGGGCGACAAAAGTGCTATTGTAAGGCCATGAAAGCCCCCTCCCGCTCCGCCGAACGCGTTTCGCTCAACGCCCATCTGTATACGAACGCGAAGGCACCCGACAAGCTGCGCCACCTGATCCTGGAGATCTCCCGCGCCGCCAAGTACATCCAGTACGCCATCCGCACGACGGAAGCGGGTCTTGCAGGCACCAGAAACCAGTTCGGGGAGGAGCAGGTGAAACTCGATGTCCTCAGCGACCAGACGATCAAGGCGCACCTCATCGAAAGCAACCTCGTCGCAACGTTCATTTCGGAGGAGCAGAAAGATGTGATCGAACTGGAACCCGGCGCGCCGTACTCGGTCGTCTTCGATCCGCTCGACGGCTCGTCGCTGGTCGATGTGAACTTCGCCATCGGCTCAATATTCGGCATTTACGAGGGCGCCGAGATCATCGGCAGGACCTCCCGCGAGCTCGTCGCCGCGCTCTACGTCGTCTACGGTCCGCGCACGCTGCTGGTGTACTCCACGGGCAACGGCGTGCACGAGTTCATCCTGAATGACGTCGGTGAGTTCATCCTGCTCCGCGAGTTCCTGGGGGTGGGGGACACGGCAAAGAACTACAGCCCTGGCAATCTCTCGGCCATCGCGGACAACCCGGCCTACGGACGCCTTTTGCAGCACTGGATGGATGAAAAACTGACGCTGCGGTACTCCGGCTGCATGGCCTCGGACGTGCACCACATCCTGAGCAAAGGACAGGGCGTCTTCACCAATGTCGGCGGCAGCAAGTATCCGCAGGGCAAGCTGCGCCTCGTCTTCGAGTGCGGCCCGTTCGCGTATCTGGTGGAACAGGCGGGTGGGGCGGCCTCCAACGGCGTCGACGCGATCCTCGATGTGAACATCACCGACATCGATCAGCGCACGCCGCTGATCATCGGTTCGAAAAACGAGGTGACGCGCGCCTGCAAGGTCCTCAACGCCTGATCACTTGATCATCCCGCCGACGCGCAGGGCCATCTCAGTGACGCGCATCGCGTAGCCCCACTCGTTGTCGTACCAGCTGAGGAGCTGCACGGC
>CAZFBZ010000056.1:1567-8342 GCA_964517345.1 uncultured Candidatus Peribacteria bacterium
GCCTTCACGGCGCCGGTCTTGGTGGGAATCACCGAAAGCGTGGCGGCGCGGGCGCGGCGCAATTCGCCTTCCTCCTGCGGCTTGTTGTCCAGCAGGTTCTGCGATGCAGTGAACGCGTGGACGGAGCTGACGAGCAGGTGTTCGATGCCGTAGGCCTCGTCCATGACCTTGATGACGGGAGCGATGCAGTTGGTCGTGCAGGACGCATTGCTGACGATGAGATGCCCCGCAGTGAGCAGGTGATCGTTCACACCCTTCACGACGGTCAGCGTGTCGTCCTTCATGGGCGCCGTGACGATGACGCGCTTGGCGCCGGCCTTGAGGTGCCCCTCGGCTTCTTCGTGCGTCTCGAAGTGGCCGGTGGCTTCCACCACGACGTCGACGCCGAGTTCCTTCCACGGACACTTCGACGGGTCGCGCTCGCGTACCACGCGGACTTCTTTGCCGTTCACGGCGAAGTGATCGCCGCGTACCTCAATGTCAGCCTTCAGGCGGCCATGCAGCGAGTCGTACTTGAGCAGGTACGCGCGCATATCGCTCGTCGACGAGGCGTTCACGCCGACGACCTCGACCTGGTCGGCGTAGTGTTCGATGAACTGGCGGTGCACATTGCGGCCGATGCGGCCGTACCCGTTGATGGCGATCTTCAGCATGAGCTCATGATACACAAGACGCTGTCTCCATCAACGAGATGGGGGCAGGAACCGGCATATCGCGTTTTGGCAGATAGATGCCATAAAGCCCGACGATGATGCCCAGGATCGCGCAGAATGCGCCGATGATCCACAGACGCATCGTCACCTTGCTCTCGCCCCATTCCAGCGCCTCAAAATGATGGTGGATGGGCGCGGCCCGGAAGACCTTCTTGCCGCCGCGCAGACGCTTGCTGGTGAGCTGGATGATGACGGAGAGCATCTCGATAACGAAGACAGCGCCGACCAGCGGCAGGACAAGCACGTGGTCGGTCATGAGCGCGATAACCCCGAGCGTACCGCCCAGAGCAAGCGCACCGGTATCGCCCATGTAGAAGAGGGCGGGCGGGACGTTATGCCAGAGGAACGCCGCGATGGCTCCGGCCGTCACCGCGCAGAGGGCGGCAAGAACCGTGAGGCCGCTGACGTAGGCGAGAATGCTGAACGAACCGAACGCGATGACGAGAAGGCCGCCTGCGAGGCCGTCGAGGCCGTCCGTGACGTTCACGGCGTTGGCCGTTCCCACGATGATGAAGACTGCCATCGGGAGGTACCATAGGCCGATAGTGACCGGGCCGATAAACGGCACGAAGACGGTGTTGTAGTCGAGCTTGAAATAGAACCAGAGCGCGGCTCCGAGGCTGATTGCCAGGAGCGAGAGAATCTTTGGCAGGACGCCCAGGCCCCGCTTTTTGCCCTGACGGATGAGCACGCGCCCCACGGCGTCATCGATCACTGCGCCGCCGAATCCGAGCGCAAAGAGTACCAGCAGGAGGCCGGCCGCGAGCAGCGGCAGCGTCAGGAAGCCGAAACTGCCCTGCACCGAGCTGGAGAGCTGATCCACATGCCCGCGCCCGAAGATGACGTACAGCAGCACGGGCGCGAGGACGATCATCGCGGCCAGCAGGAACTTGCGGGCGCGCGGCATGAAGCTCTTCAGACGTTCTTCGTTCGTGCCGACGATATTGATGTAATCGTCGATGGCGCCGAGAATGCCGAGCGCGACCATCACGAAAAGCGGCACGTAGACCTCGCCGCGCTGCAGGAGTGAACTCTCCACTGCGCCCGTGAAGGACAGGAAGCGGGAGAACAGGACTGTCAGCACGATGGAACCCCAGATGAGCAGACCACCCATCGTCGGAGTGCCGAATTTCTTCTCGTGGTACTGCCGAAAAATCGTGGCTTCGCTGCCGTCGACCGCCTGCACGCGCAGCTGCTTGCCGAGCTTGTTCTTGCGCAGGAACGAGATGAACCACGGCGTGAGCGCGAGACCCAAGCCGAAGGCGAAAAACGAGTAGAGCAAAATCGGCAGGAGCGAGAGCTCAGGCCGGACGTGGAGTATGGTGTCAGACATGCGCAGAGCTTACGTCAAAAGAGACATTTTGACCACCGCTCACTCGTCGTCGTCGCCGCCGTGCCGCGAATGGGCTTTATCCACGTCGTAGAAGCGCATCTGCTCGCGCTTGAAGTGCAGTTCCACACGGCCGGTAGGGCCGTTGCGGTGCTTGCGTATGTAGATATCGGTCATGCCCGGGCGGTCGCTGTCTTCTTCGTAGTAGTCCTCGCGGTACATCATCAAAACGATATCGGCGTCCTGCTCGATGGAACCCGAGTCGCGCAGGTCGGAGAGCGCGGGGATGTTGCCGGGACGCGTTTCGACGGCGCGGGAGAGCTGTGAGAGCGCAAGCACCGGAACGCGCAGCTCGCGGCCGATCTGCTTGAGCGAGCGCGAGATCTCGGAGATTTCCTGCACACGGTTGCCGGCGTAGTTGTTGTTGCCTGTGCTCATCAGCTGGAGGTAATCGATGATGAGCAGGTCGAGGCCATGTTCCATTTGAAGGCGGCGCGCCTTGGCGCGAAGCTCGGGCATGGACGAGGCGACGGAATCGTCGATGAACAGATTGGCCTTGTTGAGCTCGTCCATGATCGGGCCCATGTTCTGGAAATCCGTGTCCTCGAGTTTGCCACGCTGGAGCTTCCAGGAATCGACACCGAGCATGGAGGCGAAGAGGCGGTCCACCAGCTGCTCTTTGCTCATTTCCAGCGAAAAAATGCCGACGGTCTTGTGATGCTTGATTGCCGCGTTCTGCGCGATGTTAAGCGCCAAGCTGGTCTTTCCCATGCTGGGACGGGCGGCGAGGATGACGAGGTCGCTGGGCTGCAGGCCCGAGAGTTTCTGATCGAGCGCCGCGAATCCGGTCGGCACGCCCTTCACGTTATCGCCGTCGGGGGACTCGTGCATCTCGGCGAACTTCTCGTAGCGCGCATCGAGCACCTCGCGGATGTGCACGAACTTCTCCTTGATGAACGTGTTGGTGATCTTGAAGATCGCCTTCTCGGCTTCGTCGAGGAGCTCGGCGATCGGGCGCCCTTCCTCGTAGCCGAGGCCCGCAATGCGCTGACCGGACTCGATGAGGCGGCGGTGCACGGCCTTGGTTTTGACGATCTGGCCGTACTGATAAATGTGTGACGACGTGGGGATGCTCGTGGCGAGTTCGGCGAGGAACGCGCTGCCACCGATGTCCTGGATCTTCTTGCTGTCGGCGAGCTTGGCCGTGACCGTGACGAAGTCAATCGGTTCGTGCTGCTGGTAGAGTTGATGGATCGCGTCGTACACGAGCCGGTACGTCGGATCGTAGAAATCCTCCGGCACCAGCAGGTCGGAGACTTTGATGATCGCCTCGGGATCGAGCAGCAGCGCTCCGAGCACCGTCCTCTCTGCTTCCGTGGAGTGCGGCTGGCCCTGAAGGATCGATGCTGTGGTCGGGAGTGCGGTCATGGACTCCAGAGTGTACCCGGTACGCACCCGGTGCAAAGACATTGGTCAGTAATCCCGAAGTGTGGCTTCTTACGTGAGGTAAATGTGGATAACGTGTGGAACAAAATTTGCGTGATAATATTAACTGTGTTCCCGCATATAGCGTAACAACCCAAAGGCGCTGACCGTATGCACGGTGCCGTCACAGGACAGCATATTATCCAACGCCTCATCAAACGGCAGTTCGTGGACTTCGATCATCTCAGCCGCGTCCTGCGGCAGAGGTGCTTTTGTGAGATCCGTGGCGATATACAGGTGACAAGCGTAGTCCACGCGCTCCGTATGCCGGCAGACGCAGTATTTTTTGATATTTGCAGCCTGATAGCCGGTTTCTTCTCGCAACTCCCGCTGAGCCGCAGCGTCCACATCGGTTTCTTTATCAACTTTTCCGCTCGGCAGCATCCACACCCATTTGCCGTAATGCGGACGATACTCGCGCAGGACCAGCACCGTCGTCGGTGTCGGGAATGCCAGAATGTGCACCGTATCGCAGGACTTGGCGCGCGCGACCGTCTTGCGCCTGCCATCAGGCAGAACGGCTTCTTCGAGGCGGATCGTCCAGCCGTGACCGTCGTAAAGTGGAGTGTAAGCCATCGGCGCGACTCTACGCCGGGCTCCGGACACAGACAAACGCGACGGGAGCCGGAGCCCCCGCCGCGGACGAACAGTGATGTCAGTCGACCTGGGCCGCCTTGCGGACTTCTTTCTCGATCGTATTGGTGATCTTAGGATTCTGGATGAGGAAGAGACGGGCGAGCTCGCGGCCCTGTCCCAGCGTCTCCTCGCCGTAGCGGAAGAAGGCGCCGTTCTTCTCCAGTATGCCGTACTTCACTCCGAGATCGATGATCTCGCCGTGCTTGCTGATACCGTTGGCGTAGAGGATATCGAACTCGGCCTGCCGGAAGGGGGGAGCGACTTTGTTCTTCACCACTTTGACACGTGTGCGGTTGCCGACGATCTCCTGGCCTTCGTTGGAAAGGTCCTTGGCCGTCTTCTCGGTGAGCTTGTCGATGCGGCGGACGTCCAGGCGGAGCGACGCGTAGAATTTGAGCGCGTTGCCACCCGTGGTCGTCTCGGGGTTGCCGAACATGATGCCGATCTTCATGCGGATCTGGTTGATGAAGATGACGGAGCAACCGGTCTTGCTGACAATCGACGTCAGTTTGCGGAGCGCCTGGCTCATCAAACGGGCCTGCAGACCCATGTGGGAATCGCCCATGGCGCCGTCGATTTCGGCCTGCGGCGTGAGGGCCGCGACGGAGTCGATGACGATGATGTCGATGCCGCCGGAGCGCACCAGTGTCTCGCAGATCTCCAGCGCCTGCTCGCCGTTGTCCGGCTGGGCGACAAGGAGGCTGTCGACATCCACACCGATCTTCTTGGCGTACTGGATATCGAGAGCATGCTCCGCGTCGATGAAGGCGGCCCGACCGCCGGCCTTCTGCGCCTCCGCGACGCAGTGGAGCGCGAGCGTCGTCTTGCCGGAGGATTCCGGTCCGAAGATCTCGATGATACGGCCCTTGGGGATACCGCCGCCCAGCGCGATATCCAGCGCGATGGAACCGGACGACACTTTCTCGATATGCGAATGGGTGGTGTCGCCCATCTCCATGATGGCGCCGTCGCCGTATTTCTTTTTGATCTCCAGAAGGGCGTTCTTGATGGCATCAAACTTGGCGTTGCCGGCGGCGTCTTTCTTGGACTCGGTTTTGGGTTCGGACGGGATGGGTTTCGCGGGCTGCATGACTGCGGCGGGGGAAGCGGACTTGGCCATGATAGAGGAGGGGAAAAATGGAAGTGAAGGATGTACCTGCGCGGACCTGTGGTGTACGTAAGTACACTCGAAGAATAGCGACGCCGAAAAAACGGTCAAAGAAAGAGGCTTGCCTGAGCACAGAGAGAATGGCGGTGTATTATCGTACACCTATCACGTTCTCACGTGACAGGGAACGGCGGATGGCGCCTGCGCATCAGATCTTCTTACACTTGCCGATGTTCGAGACGACGTCCGTGATCTGGCAGTAGAGGCCGGCCGGACAGAGCACGCCCGCGGGGCCGCCGCAGGGTTTACCCTCATCCGCGGACCCGATCGTGGAGGCGGCGCTGCCCGCTGCGGCCGATGACGGCGCGCGGCTGGCAGGACCAAAGCGCAGCGACTGGGCAATACGTTTGAAGTCACGCAGTTCGACTTCCGGATCCACGCGGGGATCGAGCTGGAACTCGAGCGTCAGCAGCAGCTGCGTCACGCGCCCGGCGGCTGCCTGCCCGAGATCGACGTGCACATTCATCGCCTTCTTCTGCGCGCTGTAGACGCTGGCACCCTTGTGACCGTCGATGACGACCGGCTCGACGACGAGCTCGCTGCCCGTGGCGGCCTTGAGCGTGGTCCAGTCGAATGTCAGATCGGCGCTGCTCTCCTGGAACACGCGCAGAATCGGCAGCGCGGAGCCCGAGCGCGTGAAGCGCATCGACTTGGCCTCAGCCGTTCCCTGCCAGCTCTTGGGCACGTCGAGCGACACGCCGAGCGAGGCAACCGTCCAGGATTTCACACCCTCTTCGGCACCGCGCAACACGCGCTCCACCACGAGAACGGGGAGTTCTTTCGGATCGGTGTTCAGTTCGACGATGCCCTGCAGTTCCACATCGCGGCCTTCCTGCATGCGCAAGTTCACCTGGGAACTCTCCACGAAGTAGAGGGCCACGCCCTGCTGCCGGAGCAGATGCGTCCCGCGACGGCTCAGCGACAGCTCCGCACGCTCGAGCGTGCCGGACACGCGTTGCACGCCCTCGGGTATGGCCACAGGCGGCGGCGTGCCGCAGGCGGACAGGAGCGCGAGACAAACAAGGGAGGGGAGGAGGCGTTTCATTGCCGGCAGAATACCCCCGAAAACCCGGATTGGCAGCAAAAAAACACCCGGTTGTCCGGGTGTCTTTGAATGCGGTGGGAGGGGGTGTCAGGCGCCCTTCTTGCTGGGGTCGAGGGCGTAGACGGCGCGACCGACACGGGTGAAGTACGGCATCTTCTGGAGGTTGAGCGAGATGGTGCCGACTTTGACCGTGCGCTGCTTGGCAACCTCGGCGATGATCTCTTTCTTGGAGAGGGGACCCTTCTCGCGGAGGATACGCTCGATGACGTCGGCGACAGTGCCCGGCTCGTAGCCCCACTCGCGCAGAGCGTAGAGACCGCGGCCCACGAGGACGAACTGCGGGTAGCGGATGAGTTCGTTGTGGACGGCCTGGACCGTGACGTTCTTGTGGTCGAAGC
>CAZFBZ010000057.1:0-8300 GCA_964517345.1 uncultured Candidatus Peribacteria bacterium
GTGAAGAAAGCTGTGAATTGGGCGCTGCGGCAGATGGGCAAGCGCAGCGCCTTCCTGAAAGCCCACGCGATGCGGACAGGCAAGCGGGTACTGGAGATCGATACCCCCTCCGCCAGCTGGATCGCGCGCGACGCGCTGCGCGAGCTCTCCTCCCGGTGACGCATTTCCCCCTTCCAGAAGAAGGTGAAGGTGCTACGCTCCTCTCCGTGACCGACCGCGGCAATTACGCCTTCATCGACAGCCAGAATCTCCACGTCGCCATCCGCGAACTCGGCTGGCGTCTGGATTTCAATGCATTCCGAACGTATCTGCGCGAACAGCACAACGTCGTCAAAGCGTGCATTTTCATCGGCTATCTCGAGGAGAACGCCGAGCTGTACTCCGAGCTCACGGGCTTCGGCTACGAACTCTTCTACAAGAAGACCATCAAGAGCCGCGACGGCACGGTGAAGGGCAACGTCGACACCGATCTCGTGCTACAGGCGATGATCGAGCTGCCGAACTACGACAAGGCCGTCATCGTCACGGGCGACGGCGATTTCGCCTCGCTCGCTGCGCATCTGCTCATGATCGAAAAGCTCGCGTGTGTACTCATCCCCAATCGCCACCGCTACAGCTCGCTGCTCAAGGAAGCCGCCGAGGCGCATCTGGTCTTCCTCAGCGACATGCGCGAACAATTGCAGCAGGCCGCGCCCGAAAAAAAGGAGGATGAGAAAACCGTGAAGCCCAAGACTGCGGCGAAACCCCGGGCGCCAAAGCGCGTCCGCGAGCCGCGGCGCGTGAAAGCCCGGCAACAGCCGGCTGCAAAACCGGTGCCACGCCCCGCGCCTGCGATCCAGGCGACGACGGCAGTTCCCGCAAAAAAGCGCACGCACCGGGGACGGCGTGGAGGACGCGGCCGCAATAAGAACAAGAAACCCCAAACGCCCGTCGCACAGAAGGCACCCTCAGCAGCGCCTCCACCCGCCAGGCACCCCGCCCTCCGCGATCAAAATCGCGGGGGACGCGCCCGCGGAAGCCGCGGCGGTCGCAGTCGGGGCGGGCGCGGAGGTGGAAAAAGACGTGATAGCGGCCCATCCGGGCACATTATGAGCCGCGTGGAAGATGATCCGATTTGAGCGCTTTGCTGTACACTGCACAGGTGCGCATCCTCAAGAGTATCCTCGGCGTCTTCTGCCTCCTGTTCGGGCTCTTCGCGCTCGTCACGCCGTTCACACCCGGCTCGTGGCTGGTCTTCGTCGGACTCGAACTGCTGGGTCTCACCTTTTTGATCCCCAAGCCCGTGCGCGGCTACTGGGAAAAATTCCGCGATGAATTGCTCCGCCGCTTCCACGCCTGGCGGAACCGGAACAAGTGAAGAACCCCGGTCCGGCGGCACGGCTGCGGCTGATGCGACGGATCAGACGTTCTTGGTCGGCTGCTCGGTCTGCCCCTGCAGTTTCTCGACTTTCGCCTTGAGCTTCTCCATCTGCTGTAGCTGCTTGATGCTGGCTTTGCCCTCTGCCGTCAGCACCTGGTCTTTCTTCAGACCACCCGTGCCTTCGGCCTCCTTCTTCTGAGATTTGTCCTGCTTCAAGAGCTTGTCACGTTCGATCTTGGTCATGAACATGGCGCGCTCTTTCTCCTCCTGTTTTTCCACCTTCGCCTTGAGCTCGAACTTCTTGTTCGGCGTGACGGCGTCGATGCTCGCAGGCACCTGCATCAGTTCCTTCTTTTTGCGGTCTTCGACTGACATAGCAACACCCAGTATAGCATATTTGACCTGTCTCGTGCAGAGGAAGAGCTGCCCTGTGATAAACGGCTTATTGACGTGCGACAATCGCATTTCTAGACTGCCGACCATTCTTTTCAACGCCCTGTATGGAACTCAGCAAAGAACATGCCGATGCGGCAGACGGCGTCCTCAACGCCATCCATGCCCGCTCCCCGCTCAGTGACGCCGAGCGTTCGAACCTGCGGGAAAAACTGCTGCGACGGGACCAGATGGACTACGGCAGCCTGCAGAGATTTTTCATCGGCGATGCGGAGCGACCGGTCGCCGAGGCGCATGTCCGGGAGATGGTCGAAACCGCGGTGCGAGAGCAGATCAGCACCGTACTGGCGCGGTCGATGGCGACATGAGAAGTGTGTAATCCAAAGAATTGCTTCCACGGGAGGGATTGGGAGGTTCTCCTCCCAATTGAAAAAATCATCAGACAACCGTGAAATCAGAAAAACCCTCTCTCGATACACAGAATGGATGACTCCCACTATTTGCCTGGTAAGCAGAGTATTCCGATGTATTTATACTGTTTTTGGTTTTACCAAAGCCAAAAATGACACGCTCAACCGCTTTTCAGTGACAGGGTAGCTCTATACACTCTGCATATGAATAAAACTACGATTTTCATTATAGGACTGATGACAATGACGCTTGTCGGCTGTCAGGCGGATAAGAAAATGCCGGAGTCCGAAACCCAGAAGCCTTCATCTTTTTCTCAGTCTGAATTTAGGACATATACGATTCCTGAGCTAGGAATGACTTTTGACTATCCAAAGAACATCTTCCAAGAGCCAGTCAGCGGCGGCTCCAAAGTTATTTTGTACGCACAAGGCGAGCAGGCGGCAGGTGCGGGCGCTATACGATTCAGCTTCAATGCAAAAGACGACATTCCAGAATATGAAACGTGGCACTCAGATTACATCGGCAATATCGCAGCAGAATCTACTCTGGAAACTGTCTGCGCAAATGCGCGATGGCCCGAGGATATGCTTGTGGACTGCAAAGTTGTGTCAGAACCGGTTCCACACGCTGAATTTTACATTGGTAACGAGTACATCAATTTCTCGATGCACAAGTCAGCAATTTTCTTTACGAAGAACTCCACTAACCCCGGTCTATTTGTCGATGTTCTTATCACTGACGTGCCGGAGGAATTTCAGCAGCCAGGTTCTGCCCGGGAGACGAAACAGAATCTTCAGAAAATTTCTTCGGGAGAAATCCCAAGTGCACGTGTAGCGGAATTTGACCGAATTATCGCCTCCATTCGTTTTGAGTGATAAGACGGAATGCAACATGGTGCTCTCGGCAGGATTCGAACCTGCGACCCCCTGGTTCGAAGCCAGGTACGCGCAACACGCATGAATAATAACGATCATGCCGGTAACTATTGATGAACGAGGGCGCGTTGCGTTTTTTCTTTTCCGCCGATCCCGCTCCGCGGTCCCGACGGAGTTCCTGTATGGGAAGACATCTGGAGCTGAGTAAGCGCTTCCACGGGAGGGGTTGGGAGGTTCTCCTCCCAATGAAACAGATCACCAGACAACCGTGAAATCAGAAAAACCTCCACTCACCGCAAGAGAATGAAGTGCTTCCACTACTTGTCTGGTGCTCCCGGCAGGATTCGAACCTGCGACCCCCTGGTTCGAAGCCAGGTACTCTATCCAGCTGAGCTACAGGAGCACGGGAAAAAGCATACAACAAACAGCCGGATAGCGTCTTTCTTTCACCCCGGCTCCGCCGGGGGCCCCGCCTGCTGAGCTCTGTGAGGACGGGAAAAAGCATACAACAAACAGCTTGGATGCCTTCCAATGCCTCACTGACGCGCTCAGATCGGCAAAGCGACGCAATGTAAAGTAAATGTGACTTGCTTCCTGCAATGGGGAGTACTAAAAGCACACGAATTTCCCATTTCACAACGACGACTGTGGTACACCCCGATGACGAGAACGGCAGGGCAGCCGATGACGCGGCTGAAGGCATAGATATGTCCGGTCTCACTGGCCGCGAGCACAGAAACGACCTGCAGGCTGTCGCGGGCAATGGCATCCAGCACGGCGTCATCCTGCAGCGGGTCGACGTGGCAGGACGGCTGGAATCCCCTGAACAGACACCCTCAGTGCTGGAACTGCTCGACCGCTTCGTCGACAAAGCAATAGACAGTCACCGGGAGGACGCGGACAGGGTGCGGCTATTTCTCAAAAAGCAGCTCGCAGACGTCATCGGGGAGCGCAACAGGCGCGCCGAGGATATCCGTGGTCCGCGCGTGCGCCGTGCGGCGGAGACGGCGAACAGGCTCTTTGGGATCAGGACGTTCTACAAGTATTGCGTGGACGGGCGCGTGAATCCGGCATTGATGTTCGGCATCGTCGGCGGCGTCCGGGGCGGACGCCTCGAAAGCCCGGCCGGAGACTCCAATGATTTCGTCCGCTCCAAAGATGCCCAGAGCGAATTCGATCTCGTCGTGCGTTCCGGCTCCGCTTTCGAAACTCTTCTGCGGACGGCCATGGAAAACAATCCGGAGAAAATCGCGCAGGTGCTCGACAGCCACTGCGGATGCGCGGCCAAGGAAGGCGAGTGCGCCCGGCTGGCCAAAAAAACCAATGACAAAGGCCTGCGCCGCGACGTACTGCGCAAGAAGGGCATGGCCCGCGCCATTGAACGCTGGGCGAAAGAGAACTTTGCCGCGCGCAACGGCCGTCCGGTGATGGCGCTCCAGACGTCTTTTGACCCGCATCACGGCGATCTCTACATGGGTCTGGAAACGGACGATGCGCTCGCATGCAGCAGTGAGACGGATTACACGCACGACACGCTGGCGGATCTGGTGAAAGACGGAAAAATCATTTCCACGCGCGCTCTGGCGGGCCAGTCGCCCTTCAGGGAGGCATTCACCGCGTTGTACGCGTCCTTCGACCCCAAGCCTGACTGGTCCAGAGAGTATCCTGCGACCGCTGAGCAGTTCTGGCAGGCTATGGATCAGATGGCAGGAGCAGAGCGGGAGTCCCTTCTGGAAGGGATCAAAGAGCGCCTGACGGGACCCAATGCCCCGTACCCGGGATTGAAGGATGTTCATGAGCTGCACCATCGCGCCCTGCTGCTGCTCTGCAACGCATTCAATTATTTCTGCAACAACCAGAACGGCGGGTATCAGTTCGGCGAACACGAGGAGCCGTTCGTGGAAATGTCACAGAAACGCTTCGGTCCGTTCGAGAGAAACAACGGCTTCGGCGTGGCGATTCATCACCCCCGACGCGCGCACTACGTGGCTTTTTCCGCATCGATCGTCCGCAGCAATCGCACAGCGGAGCGCATCAGCAGCGATCTGTATGCATCGCCCCAGGAATTCGCCAGGGCGCCGGTTCCGGTGATTATCAAGGAGGTGGTCGCTGAGGATCTCAGCGAGGCGCAGTGGAATGTGCTGCGGCGCGCGAAGTGGGATTTTCTCGACAGCATCGAATGGAGGACGATGGCTGACGGCGATTTCCGCCGCGCACTCGTGACGCACGGAATAAACGTGAGCCTGGCAACGTTCGATGCGATCAACCGGCTGCGCGAAGCCTCCGCCGATCTCTACAACCCGAAGGAGGACACGGAATCGGAGCTGCTCAACGGCTCGCTCTTCGCCCTGCCCGTGCTCGGCAACCAGCAACGCGGCATCGAAGTGGTCGTTCCGTTCATGATCCGGGGCTACTGAGCCTATCGACGGATGGACAAGTTGCACACGCCTCCCCATACTACGCCGGTCGTTTTCTCCCTTCTTCATGCCGATCACGCCGCTCATCATGGGCCTGGATGCTTCGCAGTCTCCGCAGACGCCAGACGCCAAAAAAGCCAACGACTTCTTCAATCAGTATCTCACCAGGAACGTCGCCAGCGCAGAGACCATCCGGAGCATGGGCGACATCATCCGCGAATTCAAAAAACGCACGCCGCGCGTGAAGGTGACAAAATGCATCGACGGCCGCGTGCACAACAGCAAGAGCAAGGGCTATCCGCCGGGAACCGTCACGTTCTCCCGCACGGAAGGCAACAACGTCGATCTGAGCCTCAGCAACACGATCTTCTGGTCGCGCATTGACCGCGTGGTGCTGGATGCCAGACGGCACACGCCGGGCATGCCCGCGCTCTTCATCGCACTCGGCCACCGGTCGGATCATGGCCATGGCTGCGCCGCACACGGACTGGATGACGAGAAAGCGATCGCGGCGGTCCGGATGCAGGCGGCCAGGGTCCGTGAAGTATACGGTCCCGACGAGCTCTATGTGCTCTACGGAATGACGAATACGGATGACATGTCGGAATCGCTCTTCTTTCCGGATGGTACGGTCATCGACAGCAAAGCGTTGATTGAGGAGTTGGACACCAAAGAACATCCGCTGCGCCAATCTTCCGATGTCTTCCAGAAAACATTCCTCGATACCCGCCTTGACGATGTCGCCACGGACCGGTCCGTCGGGCAGCTTCCGGTCCGCACGCTGCTGGAGGGACCGCTCGCGCCGATGTATCAGGATTTCCGCACCTGTCTCGCGATGGAGTCGTACCTGGTACGTGAAATCTGCCGCATCGAGAAACATGGGGGCCAGACGAACACCATCCTGCAGCCGCATATCTACGCACATGTCAGCAGCAAGATCGCGGAGGTTGCGAGCCTGCCCGACAGTATGCGCGGACCGCTGATTTATCAGATCATCTGGAACGTCACCTACGCTCTCTACCAGCGCCGGAGACTGGAGAAGATGACGCCTGCAGAGCAGGAAGTCCTCATGGACCACTCCGAGGAACTTGTGTGCTACGGGGACGGCTTCGAGATGCTCCCCCGCAACTACTGCGTGCTCGTGAAGACGGGCCGGGGAAACGACGAGGATGCGCTCAAGGTGGCCGAAAAAGTGCTCTCCAACAACCGCAAGAGGCGCAAGCAGGATCACCAGCGGCTGGTGCACATCAACGTCGAGGTGTCGGGCGAAATGGGCGATTGGGATTCGTTCAACGATCAGGTGCTCTGCAAGATCAAGACACTGCTCCGTCCCATTTACAGCGTCTTCGGAAAGGATGTCTGCGTGCTTACCTCTTTTTCCTTCCGCCACGAGAAGATTTTCTATCCCGTGAAAATGGAGACGGATAGCCCCATGGACATGGGTGATCCGCGTGAATGTTACCCGGCGGACGTGACCCGGAGGCTCACGGACGAGAACTTCACCAAGGCGGAACTGGACCGGCGGCAGAACACCTACGTCCAGTACATGCTGAACCAGAAGGATCGTCGGAGCTGAATTTCCCCGCTGAAGCGACTGAATAAGGGCTTCTGACCGCCCTTTTTCGGCTTACGGCATGTCAGGAAGACTTGCCTCTTAGACCCTTGACAAACCTCATTGTTTACTGAAAATACTCAATTAACATTCTTTTCCCCTCCACGCAAGATGCGTCACCCCTCCTCCCTCCCGTCTGTCTCTTCCCACCGCGAAGGCGCCATCAGCCGCCGTGCTCTGCTTATCGGGGGAGGCGCAGCCGTTCTGACTGGCGGTACCGCGCTGTTGATCAACAAGCTGCTGAACGGACGCAGCGCAAATCAACTGTCACCTGCTGAGCAGCGCGCGGTCCAGCACCTGCAGAACACCGAGGTCGACTGGGTGCCGATGCGTCAGGTCATTGCGGAAGAGGAGGAGGATTGCATCGACGGACGCAGCCGCCGCAAGGCCGTCTGCACGCCGGGCGGCAATATCGGCGACACCGCTCTCGAACTTACCGCCGTCGAGCAGGAAGGCGACGTGCGCTTCACTGACGCGCAGCTCCGCATGATCCTCCAGAGGCTTCTCGCGCAGAGGCAAGGTAACTACTACATGCACAGCGATCACCACGGACTGGAGCACCTCGCACATGATCTTCACGTCGACACCGCAGAAGCCGAGCGCCTCCTGCGCGACCCCGGGAAGCGCCGCAATGAAGTGATGAGCGCTGTGCGTGATCCCCGCAACATGGGCTGCGGCCACCTGAAACTGATGGCCGAGCGCCCCGGAAACTACCCAGGCGCCCGCGCCCAGCTCGTGCAGGGTCTTGTGGGTGCGTTCTATGACCTGCGCTGGAACGGCAACAACCGGATGGACCTGCAGATCCTGGAAGGTGAACACAACGAGGAAGGCGTGTTCAATATCAACACGCGGACCGACCATGTGGACGGCGACACGATGGTTGCCAAGATCCAGCCCAAGGTGGGCGAGGGTGCCGATGCGACGTCGTTCTTCCCCATCCATCCGCAGGTGGAGGAATTCTCCGAGCGCGAGTGGCTCCGGATCATGGAGCGCATCACGGGCGTCCGCAATCTCGATCAGCAGCAGGTCGCGGGACGCATGCGCCGGATGCGCGGCGACTTCCTCGGCGCCTCCGCCAGGGTTCTCGCCCGCGGCAAGCCGACCTACAACATTGTTGCGGATCCCGACAGGCGCACGCTGGAGATCGCGCGGTGAGATGACTGTGTAACGGGAAAAAGGCACCCCGCACGGGGTGCTTTTTCGTCAGTCGCCGTCGGCGAGTCTTTCGCCGT
>CAZFBZ010000058.1:0-4324 GCA_964517345.1 uncultured Candidatus Peribacteria bacterium
GGCACCCCGCACGGGGTGCTTTTTCGTCAGTCGCCGTCGGCGAGTCTTTCGCCGTTCACGCCGCAGAACGCCTGATAGGCCTCGTCCAGCATGCCGACGTCCTCGATGTAGCGTGCGAGCGCGAGGATCTCCAGCGTGCCGGCGCGCTCGGGAGCCGAGTGCAGCGTCACCCACTTGGGCTGGTGCCCGTTGCGCGCGGGGGCGACGAGCGCCTTGTGGCTCGACCGCTGATCGATCGTGATGCGCAGCTCCTCGCGCAGGAAGCGCATGGCCTCCTGCCACGGGGCGGTGTTCTGCCCGAAGCGGCCGCGCAGGTAGCGTCGGACGGCCTCGCGCCGGAGTTCGGCCTGCATCTCGCGCGCGAAGGGACCCGTCTCGCGCTCCGGCGTCCGGTCCTCGTGCAGCACGTACACGTGGTCGCCGACGGTCCCCATGATCGGTCCGTGGTCGCGCAGGACGTCCGTTTCCAGGTCGGGCAGAGGTGTGAAATCCCCCGGATGGAGGGAGATCTCCGCGACACCCGGATCGACGAGAAAGCCGGTGCGGTCGGTGAGCGTCTCCTCGTCGCGAATGACCTTGGTCTCCACCTGGACCAGGTCGCGTTCGCCGTGCATCTGCATCATCGTCGAATAGCGGCGTGAACGGAGCACGGACTGGGTGCGGCGGAGGTGCACGATGGCTTCGTCCACAAGGCTCTGCGCGAAGAGCCCGGCATGCGTGTCGCCGCCGACGATGTCTCTCAGCGGCAGGGCCTGCAGGTGGCAATGGCTCGGCCGTCCGTCCAGACCGCACACGGCGCGGACCCGGTGCGGCCCTTCATCCACGTTGTCCTGCATGTACGCCCGGATACAGGGAACGGAGCCCGGATAGTAGGAATGCGCGTGGACGAATTCCACGGAACGGTCATCGTCGGGGGCGAGAACGCGGGTGTGGCGCAGTACGCGCATGGACGGGAATTTCTCGTCGGGACAGAACGGCCGCTCGGGTTCGCCCTCCGGAGACGGATACCTGTCAGCGAAGAGGATCAGATCCTCCAGGCGCTCGAAGCTCTCCACGAGATAGCTGAGCACGATCCTGGACACGCGGCGCATGTAGCTGCGCACGTCCTGTCCCACGGGCGCGCCCTGGAACCGCATCAGCATGTCCGCCAGGCGCCGGTGGATCTTGTTCATGAGCTCGACTTTCCGGAACCGGATGTCGTTCCATTCCTCCTGCTCGTTCTCGAACAGGTCGTGCCAAGCCGTGCGCGCGTTCGGCGGTGCGGCAAAGAGGGACGGAAAGCGCTCGTGCAGGGCGGCGATGACGATGGCGTCGAGGCCCGAATACCAGGCGTGGAACGCCATGTCCTCGGCGATGGGCGGGAGTTCGCGGCCGTTGCGCGACGTGCCCATGCCCATGCACGACGTGAGCACGCAAAGGCGTGAAACGAATTCTTCTATCGCACGTCCATCCTTCTCAGCGTAGCCGTCGCCCGGCCTACCCCGCAGGGTGACGGTCCCCCGGAATCCCTCGAAGAGCTCCGCGGCGGAGCCGCGCATCCACTTTTCCAGGTCCGCGGCGAATTGCCGCGCCTCTCGGCAATCGGGATCGCGCGCAAGCATGCCGAGCTCTGCGGAACTGGCGATGCGCGAAGTCCTCCCGAATTCTGCGCTCCGGTCGATCAACTCGCGCAATCCCGCGCAGGCCGGATGCCCGAGGCCATCGAGCGCGAGAACCGCCTGCCCGAAATCCGCATCGTCCTCATGGAGGAATTCGCCCATCCCGTAGATGTCGTTGGCCGATCGGATGATGAGCGGCGCGAGGGACGCGACAGATTCATGTTTGGCCAGCTGCGGCTGATGCTGGTACTGCACGACCGTGCGCAGGACGGGACGCGATCGGATCGGCAGCATGCGCGGGATGAAAGCGGCCGGAGCGGACCTGCCGGGCCGCCCGGTCGGCGTGCCGAACAACAACGACTGCGGCCTCCGGACGTGTGCCCGCGGGGGAGGCGGCATGCGGATGTTGAGCAGGTGCCGGATTTCCGACGTGTGGACGCCGGCGCGATCCAGCGCCTCGGCGATGCTTTCGGGAGCAAGGCGCGCCAAAATCGTCTGCGCCCGCTCGCACACACCGGGGGGATAGGTGAACGGCGTATGCGCGATCCGGACCGGAATCCCCTCCCGGTCGATCTGCGAGAACAGCCAGTGCGGCACCAGCAGTTCCAACGCCTCTCGCAACGCCTCCGGAACGGCCCTCAGCGTCGCCAGGAACTCCGCGCGGCAGGTCTGCTGCTGGATCTCGCGTTCGGTGGGAGGCGGATCGGGAGTGGTGTCGACAATGCCGCGGACGTACCGCGCGAACGGCTCGGGCAGGGCGACGAGTGCGGCGCGCAGGGCATCGCGGTGCTTGGCGATCTCGGCGGCGATGCGCGGGCTGCGTGCGTGCGACGACTCCGCGATCTCCCGCAGGTTGCGGGTGCCTTCCTGACGCAACGGAACGGCTGCTCCGAGGATGTCTTTGATGAGGGCGCGCGCAGTGGCGTTCTCGACCGGACGGACGGTTTTCGAGACGATCTGCCGCCATTCTGCGCCGCTCAACTCGAGGGAATTCTTTGACATGAGGGCATAGTGTATACATAGAGTCCAGTCTCGGGGATGAGACGCCTGCCTATGCACTCTTATTGGCTTACAGAAGAAGAAAAATCGCTTCTGGGCCGTGGAGGATCCTGGAGTACACTCTGCCCATGTTTCCCCGGAAACTCCGCCCCGGCGACGACGTGCGCATCATCGCGCCATCCTGCACGCTCCCCTCGCTGCCCTGGGTGACCGACACGTTCCTGGACCGCGCCAAGGAGTTCTTCCGGTCACGCGGCATGACGGTCTCCGAGTCGGCGCATCTGCGCGAGGTGGACGCGTTCGGCTCGACAACAGTGGAAGGACGCGTGGAGGACTTGCACGCTGCGTTTGACGATCCATCCGTGGCCGCGATGATCACCATCCGCGGCGGCTTCAGCAGCAACCAGCTCCTCGCGCATCTCGACTGGGATCTGATACGCAAACATCCCAAGATCCTCTGCGGGTTCTCGGACATCACCGCACTCAGCAACGCCATCTGGGCGAAGACCGGGCTCGTCAGCTACTCGGGCCCGAACTTCTATCATTTCGGCTTCGGCGAACAGATGTCCTATACGTACGAGTCGTTCCGCCGCTGCCTGCTGGAAGACGGACCATATGCGATCGAGCCGTCATCCGCCTGGACCGACGACCGCTACAGCCCGGAGCGCGAGGCGCTGACGTTCGAGCGCAACGACGGCCCGTGGCTGCTGCAGCCCGGCGAGGCGGAGGGGACGCTGCTCGGCGGCAACCTCTGCACGCTCAACCTGCTCCAGGGCACGGAGTTTTTTCCCGACATCCGGGAGAGCGTGCTCTTCCTGGAGGATGACTACGAATCCACCGTCGTCGCCTTCGACCGCAATCTTCAATCGTTGCTCCATCTGCCGGAGGCAAAGATCCGCGGACTCGTGATCGGGCGGTTTCAGAAGAAGACGGCGATGACCCGCGCGCTGCTGGAAGGCATCATTGCGGCCAAGCCGGAGCTGCGCGGCGTGCCCGTGATCGCCAACGTGGATTTCGGCCACACCCATCCCATGATCACCTACCCCATCGGCGGCCGCGTGAAGCTGTTTTGCTCTGCGGACAGACATAATATCGAGATCCTCTCGCACTGATTTGCTCCGCGTCGACACCGCTGATACTGTCGGACCAATGATCCGTCTGGTCTCCGTTTCCTGCTCGTCTTCCTCTTCCTGCTCTTCCGGGCAGAGGGTGTGACGGGCGATTGACGCGTAAAACGCTTCCCTATCCACCCTCCCGCACGAGGGTGTTTTTGTATTTTCTTTCTCCCCGCTCCCATGTCGATCCAGTCGCTCCCGGTCCTGCCCGAGATCACCGTCGTCCGCGCCCCTGAGCCCGAACGAAAGCCCCCGCAGGAGGCACCGTGGATACAGGTCTACCGCGAGGCGGCGCGTCAGCTCTTTGCCGATCACTATCCGGCGTTCGGCGCGGTGGTGGAAGCAAACATCCGCCAGATGCTGGCCCGGGAGTAAACCCGGGCCATCGGCAGCCGGAAGGACTCACCAGCGCCCGTTCCAGCCACCGTAACAGTTCCAGCCGAAGGGGCAGCTGCTGTGGACATTCGACTCGCTGGCATCGTTCGGATCGTAGGTGTTCGGATTGCTGAAGTTGCCGTCCGAGTGGCAGCCCGGATCGTAAATGTCGATGAGGTAATCATGATCGTTATCCAGCCCGTCGCTGCACTGGGGCGACGTCTGCGGCTGGTTGAA
>CAZFBZ010000058.1:4424-8227 GCA_964517345.1 uncultured Candidatus Peribacteria bacterium
GCTGGTTGAACTCGTTGTTATCGGTCGGATCATAGGAGTTCGGATTGTTGGCGTTGCCGTCCGTGTGGCAGCCGGGATCCTGGCTGTCGGTCTTCGTGTCACCGTCGTTGTCCGCGCCGTCGGAGCACTGGGCGGGCGGCGGGACATCGCCGGCGCATGTCACGTGGTACGCGATCGGGAAGGCAGGGCTGACCGCACCGACCCAGACGTTGTCATCGCCCGAAAGGAAAACGTCCATGCCGTTCTCCGTGATGTTGACCGGATACGCGTGCAGGTCGGTCGAGGACGTGGCGGGGTTATTGACACACGTGGCCGGGCCGGCGCCCGTGCCGCAGGCGACGGATTCCTTGTAGGTCTGCGTGATGACCGACGGCTGCTGGCAGCGCTGCGGGAAAGTGACATGCTTGAATTGCGAGTGCGAGGTGCCGTTAAAGAACACGGTCGACGTGACTCCTGCGAAGGCCGTGCGGCTGCCGCCAACGGGATTCTGACACATCGCGTGGTAGGCGATGGGGAACGCGGGGCTCGTCGCACCGACCCAGACGTTATCGTCGGCAGAGAGGAAGACATCAAAACCGGCCGGCGACACGTTGGCGGGGTAGGATTTGAGATCGGCCGACGTGGTGCCGGGGTTGTTGACGCAGGCGGTGGGACCGGCTCCGGTACCGCACAGGATGGAATCACGGTACGATTGCGTGACAACGACCGGGCTGCCGCAGCCGGCAGGCAGGTTCACGCGGGCTGTCTCCGAGTGCGGGCGGCCGTTGTAGAAACCGACGTTGGCGACGCCGCTCACGAGCGATGCGGAGGAGCAAAGAGGAACGTTCGGTTCACCGCAGGACACCTGGTACGCGACGGGGAAAGCGGGACTGACGGCGCCGACCCAGACGCCATCATCGCCGGAGACGAAGACATCGAAACCGGTGCTTGTGACGTTGGAGACGTAGGAGTGCAGATCGGTGGAGGTCGTGCCGGGGCTGTTGGCACAGACGCGCGGTCCGGCTCCCGTGCCACAGAGGACGGAATCCCTGATGCTCTGGGTGACGACGGAGGGATTGGCGCAGAAGCGCGGCAGCGTGACGTGCGTCACCTGCGAGTTGGCGTTGCCATTGAAGAAGTACGTATTGGCAATGCCGGAGACTTCGGGCTGGCACATGAGGGTCTGGTCCTGCTCATCATCATCGTTGGCCGAGGTACAGCCGGGATCGGCCGGGAAATCCGTGAGGTTGTCGTTGTCATTGTCGGATCCGTCTCGGCACGCGGGCGGCGGCGGGAGCGGCTGGTGGAACTCGTCGTTGTCGTTGGGGTTGTACGAGTTCGGGTTGTTGGCGTTGCCGTCCGTGTGGCAGCCGGGATCCTGGCTGTCCGTGAGGTTGTCGTTGTCGTTATCGTTGCCATCAGAACACTGTGCCACCGGGGTGGGCGGCAGACACTGCGTCGTAACCGGGCGGCAAATCACGCGCTCGGTGGAATCGGTGCCGTCTGCGGCCGCCGTGTATGAATTGCCGAAGCGGTCGTATCGCACGCCCACAAGAACGTGGCCGAACGGGCAGGAGTGAACGACGAGATCGCGCGAGTTCTGGGAGAGATCGGGATGCACCTCGGCCGCGGTGAGCTGGCCGACGCCGAACGGGCCCACGGGGGCGCAGGTCTTGGCAATGCCGTCGAGAATATCGCTGTTGGCTGAATTCACCGGCGAATCCTTCTGGCGGATGCCGACGTATGCCTGTCCCGCGGGGCAACCGAAGCGCGCCAGGAAGCGCGGGTTCGTGTCGATATCCGTATTGGCGAGCAGCGGGAGCGTATCGCCGAACGAGCCATCGGGGAGGAGGCGCGTGCAACCGAGGGTCAGGCCGTCCATGGCGTCGGAGTTGCCTGTGGCGCTGTCCTTGTAAGCGATCTCGGTGACGATGTAGCCGTTCGGACACAGGAGCGATCCGTCGATCTGGCGACCGTTGTAGTCGCTGTTGCTCTGGTTCACCGCGGCGCCGAGCGAGACCTGCATCTGGCAGGACTGCTGGTGAAACTCGTCGTTGTCGTTGGGGTTGTACGAGTTCGGGTTGTTGGCGTTGCCGTCCGTGTGGCAGCCGGGATCCTGGCTGTCCGCAAGGTTGTCGTTGTCGTTATCGAGGGTGTCGGAGCAGGCGGCCGCGGGAGGGGTGCAGCTGTTCGCCTTCTGCCACAGGCACAGATCGCTGAAACACGGACCGTTGCTGAGGATGCAGACCTGGGCCTTCGGCGTGTATCCAGCACCGGGCGACGACTGGCGGCAGTCGACCGCGGTGCCGTTGCTGCCGGCGTGGCTGAGGAGCAGATCGGCTGCCGTGCCGGATTTCTCCCACAGACAGACATCGGAGAAGCAGTAGTGCGGCGCGACCGAGTTGTTGGCCGCGCAGCCGCGCGCTTTAAGCGAGTATCCAGCGGGCGGGGTCGTCGCACAGCTCAGGGAGTTGGGGTAGTTGCCGCCCGCGTGCGTCATCGTGTATTCCAGCGCGGCCGCGGTCGGACGGCGCCACAGACAGACTTGCGTGTAGCACGGTCCGCCGCTGATAAGACATTCCTGGTCGGTCAGCGTCCATCCGGCGCCCGGGGACGCCGAGGTGCAGGCGGTGGCCGAGCCGCTCGCCTGTCCCAGCGGGCTGTAGTAGAAGCTGCTGGACAGCGTCATCGTGTATTCGTTGCGGGCCGAACACGTATTGTTTCCGCCGCGCACCTCGACCTGGGCCGTGTCCGTCACCGCGGAGATGCCGTTGCCGCTCACAGTCGACGTCACGGTGTAGACGCCCGGATTCTGCGGGGCGCGCATGCGGAACTGGATGTAACCGGAGCCGCGTGCGGTATCGAGCAGATCAAGCGGATCAAACATCGAATTCTGCGCACGGAACGCGGTACCCGGAGCGGCGCCTCCGCAGACGTAGGACGTCAGCGGGGTATTGGACGGGTAGAGATTCACCACGTCATCGGTGTTGTTGTTGCTCAGGTTGATGTAATCGCAGTCGCTGAAGTTCAGGTAGCGCCTGCCCAGGTGATCGCCTGCGGCGAAGAGCGAGTTGGCAGCGCGATAGTAGACATTCGGGTCCGTCGATGTTCCGCAAGTCAGAGCGGTAAACGGCGTGTTAGACGGGGCAAAGTTCACGGCGTCGTCCGTGTTCAGATTATTCGTGAGCGCGTAGTCGCAGTCCTGCATGTTCGCGTAGCGCCGCGCGATGAGATCGACCACATTGCGCAGCGATTGCGCGGGGCGGTAGTACGTGCCGTTGCCGCCCGGACCGCACGTGACCGTGTCGATACGGACATTGCCGGGCTGGAAACCGTAAATATCATCAGTGTTCCATCCGTTCACGAGCGCATAGTCGCAGTTCTGGAAGTTGAGATACCGCTTCTTGCCCATCTCGAAGACACCCTGGCGCTGGCCGGGATCGATATCGTACAGACCGGCAGTGGGCGAGATGGTCAGATCGGTCGATGACGACCAGACGCTGGCCTCGTTGATCTGACCGGCCTGTCCCGGACTGTCGTTACAGACGATCTCCCCCGATGCGGGCGTGATGCAGTTGCGCGTGGTACCCGGCACATAGCTGAACCCGGCATCCAGAAGAGCGCGGACGGAGGCACTCGTGACGGCGGCGGAGGTGCGGTTGTCGTACACCAGGCGGACGGTCACGGTTTGTCCGGGATCCACGGCATCCGCTCCGGTCAGTGCAGGACGAAACGCCTGCCCGTCCGTGGAGAGCTGGATATCATGGCTTATACCCGCGATTTCGGCGGCTGTGGCAAGGTTTCCGGCTGCCAGACAGGCCAGA
>CAZFBZ010000059.1:0-8012 GCA_964517345.1 uncultured Candidatus Peribacteria bacterium
GGTCTCTTTGACGCCGATGTTCTTGGAGATCGCGGCAAGAGCCTCTTTGTCCTTGGTGGGAAGCAGCAGTACGATGCGCGGATCGAACTCGTCGACGAGCTTCTGCATCTGCTTGGCGTCCGCGGCGGGTGCGACGATCACGTCGATATCGCCGACCGCTTCCATCTGTTTGTCGGTCCACTCCTGAAGCGGGGCCGAGATGAAGGCCATGCGAATGTTATCGACCTCGACGACGTAAGACACCTGCTGGCCGTCGCCGTGGCCCACGCCGCGGATGGAGACGCCTGCGACGTTGTATTCGCCGGGCCAGGAGATCGTGCCGGGCGTGCTGACTTCCTCGGGCACGGCAAGGATTGTGATCGCGTCTTTGGTGCCGGTCTTGG
The DNA here is from genome assembly GCA_964517345.1 of uncultured Candidatus Peribacteria bacterium. Classification (GTDB taxonomy): domain Bacteria; phylum Patescibacteriota; class Gracilibacteria; order Peribacterales; family Peribacteraceae; genus DAISLF01. Next base: position 384 of record CAZFBZ010000059.1, read on the forward strand.
CCGGGAACACCATCAGGTCTTTCTGGGGGCCGGACAGGCGAAAGGCGGCGTCGCCGAGGGGAGTGAAGGTCAACATCGCCGCCATGATAGACGGGATCCGGCACCACGAAAAGAGGCGGTTTTGCTTTTTCCCAAGCCTTTTAGGCCACTTCAATGCGCTCGATCTTGGCTCCGAGGGCACGCAGCTTCTCGTCCAGGCGGTCGTAGCCCCGCTCGATGTAGCGGACGTCAGTGATGGTCGTCTCGCCGTCGGCGCAGAGGGCGGCGAGCACCATCGCGGCGCCGGCGCGGATATCGTTGCTCGCCACAATGCGTCCCTTGAGCGGCGTGGGGCCGATGATGAGCGCCTGGTGCGCGTTGAGTACCTCGATGTGCGCGCCCATTTTTTCCAGTTCGTAGAGATACGCGAGCCGTCCCTCGTAGAGACGCTCGAACATGCGGCTGACGCCCTTGGCCTGCGTCATCGTGACGCCCATCGGCGCCTGCAGGTCGGTGGGGAAGCCCGGGAAGATGTTCGTGCGGACGTTCATCGCCTGGATGGTGGAGAGCTCGCCGTCCACGAGGAGCGTGTGCTCGGCGGCGTCGTACTTCCACACGCAGCCGAAACGGCGCAGCGCGTCGAGGAACGAGAGCAGGTGCTCGGGATCGACGCCATGAAGACGCAGCTTCCCGCGCGTGACGATCGCGGCGAGGATCATGACGCCGGCTTCCAGGTAATCGGAGATGACGGTGTGCTCGACGCCCTTGAGCGGCTTCTTGCCGCGCACTTTGACCGTATGCGAGCCGATGCCATCCACCTGCGCGCCCATCTGCGTCACGAGCATTTCCACATCCTGCACGTGCGGCTCGGCTGCGGCGAGGTCAATGCGCGTCTCGCCCGGCAGCAGCGCGGCGGCGAGGATGACGTTCTCGGTGGCCGTAACGGAGAATTCCGGCAGGACGACATGCGCCGGCTTGAGCGTTCCCTGCAGGTGCAGGACTTCATCGGTGCTCATGTTCTGCGCGCCCATCTGCTCGAAGGCGGCGATATGCGCCTGCACCGGTCGCTTGCCCAGTACGCAGCCGCCGGGATAGGCCATCTCGACGACGCCGAAGCGCGCCAGCAGCGGACCGAGCAGCACGATGGAGCCGCGCAGCGATGAGACGTACTCGGCGGGAATAGGCTGGCTGCGGAGTTTTTCGGCGCGGATGCGCATGGTGCCGTTCTCAAAGCTCGTTTCGGCCCCCAGGAAATCCAGAATCTTGAGCATCGCCACCGTGTCACGCAGGCGCGGCACGTTGTGGAGCACGGTCTCGCCCTCGGCGAGCAGGGCGCCCGCGATCAGCGGGAGCGCCGCGTTTTTCGAACCGCCGATGGTGACGTCACCGACAAGAGGGATTCCCCCCGAGACGCGGTAGCGGACATCCATAGGGCTACGAGTGTAGCGCAAACAGGCCCGGATTAAATGGACAAAGTCCGTCTCCCACACGGCGCTGCCGCAAGCCCCGCACAGGCATCATCAGGGCTTCGCGCGGGGCGCAAAGTGCTGGAGAAGAACTTCGGCGAGCAGGACGCACACACCGATCGTGATGCAGCTGTCGGCGACGTTGAAGATGGGGAACGTCCCGACCTGGAAGAAATCCGTCACGTTTCCATCGAAGAGGCGGTCCGCGATATTCCCCAGCGCCCCGCCGATAATCAGTCCGAAACCGATGCGATTGAGCGTGGTTTTCGCCGTGCGCAGGGCGACGACGGTCAGCAGGCCCAGCGCGGCGAGGATGACCGGTGTCTGAATGGCGGGGGGGAGCATGATGCTGAACGCCACACCCGGATTGAGCGAGTACTCGAGGCCGGCGAATGAACCGAAGAGTGGAAACCGCCCCTGCAGAAAGCGGTCGGCAAGCAGCTTCCCCGCGAAGGAAGCGGCAAAGGAAAGCCCGGCGGTGATCCAGAGGACGGCCATGCCGGTGCAGTCTATACTTCCTTGCCATGTTCCGCCGCATTGACCTCCTTCTGCTCGGCATCACGGTGGTGCTCACGCTCTTCGGGCTCGCCATGATCGCGAGCGTGAGCGTCTTCGAGAGCTATCAGCTGACACTCCAGCTCACGGGCTACGGGAGCAACTCCTTTTATCTGTGGCGCACGTTCATCCATGTCACGCTCGGCATGACGCTGATGGTGGTGACGGCCGCGATCCCGTACCGCGTCTGGGAGCGCTTCGCGCGTCCGCTCTACCTGTGCACGATCGTCCTGCTCATCCTCACGCTCATCCCGGGCCTCGGCGCCAACTGGGGCACGTCGCGCAGCTGGCTGCGCCTGGGACCGTTCTCGCTCCAGCCGTCCGAGGTGCTCAAGCTGACGTTCATCTTCTATCTGTCCGTGTGGCTGCAGAAGCGCGAGCAGCTGATCGGTACCTTTAAAGACGGTTTCATCCCGTTCGTATCGCTGCTGATGGTCAGCACGATTCTCGTCGCCATCCAGCCGGACCTCGGCTCCTTCCTTGTGCTGTCGATGATCGCGGGCGTGATGTTCTACATCGCGGGCGGGAACATCCTGCACCTCGGCCTCGGCGGAGGGCTCGCGGGCGCCTTCGGCCTGCCGATCATTCTGCAAAAGCAGTATGTCCGCGCGCGCTTCGTCGCGTTCCTCGGGATTCTGCTGCATCCGGAAGACACGAAGATCTGCGAGACGGCGGGGTACCAGATCTGCCAGGCGCTGCTCTCCATCGGCAGCGGCGGGTTCTTCGGCGTGGGGTACGGCAAATCCATCCAGAAATTCGGCTATCTGCCCGAGGTGCAGGGCGACATGATTTTCGCCGTGATGGCGGAGGAGCTCGGGTTCATGCGCCTGCTCATCATCCTCTTTATGTACGGCATTCTGGTATTCCGCGGGTACCGCATCGCGCAGAACGCGCCCGACCGCTTCGGTTTCCTGCTTGCGGCGGGCATCACGACGTGGATCGCGGCGCAGACGATGGTGAATATTATGGTGAATCTCGGGATCTTCCCGCTCACGGGCCTCACGCTGCCGTTCATCAGCTACGGCGGATCGTCCTTGATGACGCTGCTCGCGGGCGTCGGCATCCTGCTGAATATTTCGATGCACTCGACGGAGGAGGCGAGCCTCGCGCGGCGCGGCAAAAAGAAGACGGGCGGCTGGCTTCTCCGTCACGCCTGATGGGACTCCGCGTGCTCTTCGTCGGCGGAGGATCGATCGGGCACGTCGCGCCCTGCGTGTCGGTATGGCGCGCGCTGCAGGCAAAGCATCCGGACGCGGACGCACATTTCATCTGCACGGATCAGGCCGAGGAGGCGGAGTTTTTGAAGAAGGAGAAGCTGGAGTTCACGCCGCTCGCAGGCAGGCGGATGTCGTTCCTGCGGATGCTCAAAGCCGTCCGGCAATCGCGCGCGCTGATGAAGCAGTGGAAACCGGACGTCGTCTTCGGCAAGGGCGGACTGCTGAGCGTCCCTGTCACGCTCGCCGCACGGTCGCTCGGCCTCCCCGTGGTGCTGCACGAATCCGACGCCGTGAGCGGGCGTGCGAACAAGCTGATCGCGCGCTGGGCGCACACCGTATGCCTGGGATTTCCGCAGCACAGGAACGACGGCACACCGCTGACGGAAGGAACGATGCGACTCGTCAGCGGCTACCCGCTCTCCCGCGCGCGATTCATTTTCACCGGCAATCCAGTACGGCCGTCCATCGGCAACGGCGCGCGCGGACGCGGCATGGCGATCACCGGATTCTCGGGCAAACGACCGGTGATGATCGTGCTCGGCGGCAGTCAGGGGGCGCAGGCGATCAACGACGCGGTGACGAAACATCTCGAAGCGCTGCTGGAACACACCGACATCATTCATCTGACGGGACGCGGGAAAGGCGGTGTCGCCGGACGGCCCGGCTACTGGGCGCGGGAGTTCGTGCAGGATCAATTAGCCGACCTGTATGCGTTGAGCGATTTTGCCCTGAGCCGCGCGGGCGCGGGAACGCTGAGCGAGCTTGCACGGTGCGGCATCCCGGCGCTTCTTGTGCCGCTGCGTGGACTTGCGCAGGATCATCAGTTGTATAACGCGCTCGCGGCGTGCCGCACGGGAGGCTGCGTGATGCTGCATCAGACCGAACTGGACAGGACGCTCGTAGCAGCAGTGACAGGACTCGCGCAGGACCGTGATCGCCGCGCGACGATGGGGAAGAAAGCCGCCATGCTCTCGATGTCCGACGCGGCAGAACGGATCGCGGATGCAATCGTGGAAGCGACGGAAAAACGCACCGGTGACGCGAGTCGCCAAACTGCGTGAAATGATGTCTGCTCTGTTGCGCAGGACGGTGTGCGTCAGTACTCTTCCTCAGCTATGTACAAATTCATCATCCCGCTTTTCGCGCTGGCTTTTCTTCTCGTGAGTTGCAGCGCTCCCACGACCCCGACCCCCACGGATTCGACCAGCTCCGCCGCAGGAGAGTCGACTTCCGTCCCCACCGCCGAGACTCCCATCGCGGATGACAACACCGCGAAGGCGCAGGCGGCTTTGACCAAGGCGCGCGCCGACTTCGACGGCACGCTGCTCACGGGCAAGCACGTCGTGATCATGAAGACGACCAAGGGCGACATCGCCCTGGAGCTGGATGCCGACGCCGCGCCCAAGACCGTCACGAACTTCGTCGCGCTGGCCAAGGCCGGTTTCTACGACGGCCTCACGTTCCACCGCATCATCCCCGATTTCATGATCCAGGGCGGCGACCCGCTGGGAAGCGGCTCGGGCGGCGAGAGCATCTTCGGTCCCAGCTTTGAGGATGAGATGAACGCCAACAGCTACGGCCTCGACAAGAAGATCCTCAAGGACGTCGCGAACCCGGATGAGCTGCCGGATGAAATCGAGAACATGACGCTCAAGGCCTTCTACGAGCAGCAGAACTACAAGTACAACGACTCGCTGAACTCCCTGCCCATGTCCCGCGGCGCGATCGCCATGGCAAACCGCGGCCCGGATACGAACGGCAGCCAGTTCTTCCTGATCCAGGCTCCCGAGGGGACGCCCTGGCTGGAGGGCAAGCACACGGTCTTCGGCAAGGTGATCAGCGGCCTCGACGTCGTCGAGAGCATCGCCCGCCTGCCGCGCGACGCCTCGGACTACCCCGAGGAGAAGGTGAGCTTCACGATGAAGGTCCAGAACTGAGCCCCGGACTGAGCGAAAGAGCGTTCCTGAGCCTCCGTTACCCGCTGCTTTTTGCCAAGCGAGGCGCTATCCTGCGTGCCAATGCGTACCCGCTTTCCTCCGTCGCCCACCGGCTTCCTCCACATCGGGGGACTGCGCACCGCGCTATATAACGTTCTGCTGGCCCGCCAGACCAAGGGCACGTTCCTGCTGCGCATTGAGGACACCGATCAGGCCCGCAGCGTCGCGGGCGCGGTGGAGAACATCCTGGAAGCCCTGCATTGGGCCGGCCTGGATCCGCAGGAGGGCGTGATGCTGGATAACGGCGTCGTCACGCAACAGGGCCGCCACGGGCCGTATTTCCAGTCCGAGCGCCTGCCGCTGTACCGCAAGTACGCCGACGAACTGCTGGCCAAAGGCCACGCATATCACTGCTTTTGCACGGCGCAGCGGCTGGACGAGATGCGCAAGGGCCAGGAGGAACGCAAGCAGGCGCCAATGTACGACCGCCTCTGCATGAAACTGAGCAAAGAAGAAGTGAGCGCGAAGCTCGCCGAGGGCGTGCCGCACGTGATCCGCATGAAAGTCCCGCACGAGCGCACCCTCACGTTCGAGGACGACATCCGCGGCAAAGTGAGCTTCCAGGGCCACACGGTGGATGACCAGGTGCTACTCAAGAGCGACGGCTTCCCCACGTACCATCTCGCGCACGTCGTGGACGATCACCTGATGGAAGTGGATCTGGTGATGCGCGGCGAGGAGTGGCTCAGCTCGCTGCCCAAGCACCTGCTGCTCTTCGAGTACTTCGGCTGGCCGCTGCCGCGCTACGCGCATGTCCCGCTGCTGCTCAACAAAGACAAGTCCAAGCTCAGCAAGCGCCAGAACTCGGTCTCGGTCGGCGAGTACATCGAGAAGGGCTACCTGCCCGAAGTGCTCCTGAACTTCCTCGCGCTGCTCGGATGGAATCCCGGCACGACGCAGGAAATTTTCACGATGGATGAGCTCATCGAACAGTTCTCGCTCGACCGCGTGCAGAAGTCCGGCGCAGTGTTTGATACGGAGAAGCTCGACTGGCTGCAGGGCCAGTGGATCAGGAAAATGCCGGTCGCCGAGTTTGCGTCCCGCATCCAGGATCTCGTCTTCGCGCGCTATCCCGAAGCCAAAAATGACGAGCGTTTCATCCACAAAGCCGGATTGATCCACGAGCGCATCACGTTCCTCAAGGAAGCGCCGGACATGATGGGTTACTTCTACGAGACACCCGCGATCAACGTCGATCTCCTGGTGAACGAGAAGCAGAAAGCGACACGCGAGATCCTCCCCAAGGTGTTCGAGTTGCTGCTCGACATGCTGGATGACGATCAGGACGACGACTGGGGCGCGCAGTATCTGGAAGACATCCTGATCCCCGAAATCAAGGAGCGCGGATTCAAAAACGGCCAGGTGTTGTGGCCGATGCGCGCCGCGCTGACCGGACTTCCGTACAGTCCCGGAGCGTTCGAGGTGGCGGACGGACTCGGAAAAGAAGAGACGGTAAAACGACTCAGGGCAGCGGCGAAACTGGTGAATTGATTGTATTTTCACAGGGAAAAGCGTGCCTCGTTACGGTCGCGCTTCGCGAAGACCTACTCGGCATGACATAGGTAAAAAGTTGTCATCCTGAGCGTAGTCGAAGGACGACAGCTTTTTTGCCGTGGTTCGACTACGCTCACCATGACAAAAAAGGACAAAAAATATGTCATCCCGAGTAGAAACTGCGGAGCAGTTTCGTAACGAGGGACGCCCATCCCTCACGTATTCAAATAGGGTAAACTCCTCTCATGACCATCCAGGAACTCGTCTCCGTCGGCGGAAAGACGACGATGCGCATCGGCGGAAAAGCCCGCTGGTATGCCGATGTCGTGACGCAGAGTGACGCGGAGGAAGCCGTGCGGTTCGCAACCGAAAAGAACGTGCCGCTGATTGTTCTTGGCGGGGGATCGAACACGGTGTTCGCCGACGGCCAGATCAACGCGCTCGTGATCCGGCTGAAAAACGACAAGATGACTATTGATGGCAATATCGTCCGCGTGGAGGCGGGGAAAATTCTCGCGAGCCTGCTCAATGATCTCGCGAAGGCCAATCTGGATCTCTCCACGCTCACCGGCATCCCCGGCACCGTTGGCGGCGCGCTCTTCGGCAATGCGGGCCAGGGACCGACTGGCATCTGGCTGAATACCTACGTGCGGCACGTCACGGTGCTGCTCAACGGCCAGTGGCGGACGCTGACGAAGGAGGAATGTGATTTCCGCTACCGCGAGAGCTTATTCAAGGATGCCGCGACGCCCCCGATCATCTGGGAAGCGGAACTTGAGGTGCCTTCCCGACCCGAAGCGGAGGTGAAAGCCGAGATCGAACGGCTGCTCAAAAAACGCTTTGAGACGCAGCCGCATGTGAAGACCGCGGGCTCGTGCTTCAAGGCGCTGCCCGACGGCACGCCCGCGTGGAAACTGATCG
>CAZFBZ010000060.1:0-7327 GCA_964517345.1 uncultured Candidatus Peribacteria bacterium
CGGAAAGCTGCCGGCCAAGTACCCGAGAGGCGTGGGGGTGCCCAAGAAGGAGCCGCTGCTCTAAATGATGTCGCCCTTCGACTACGCTCAGGGTGACATCATTGTTGTCATGGTGAGCGCAGTCGAAGCATGATCCGAGGAGCACCCTTCGACGAGCTCAGGGTGACATAGTTTTTCATGCTGAGCCCGTCGAAGCATGGCAAAAGGCTGTACACTGCATCCGTGTCCAAGCCCTACATCCCCAACGACAAATGGAGCCGCAAGGCCGCCGAGGAGGGCTACCGCGCCCGGTCGGTCTACAAGCTGAAGGAACTGCAGGAGCGCTTCGGGCTGCTGCGCGCGGGTATGGTCGTGCTGGATCTCGGCGCGGCGCCAGGAAGCTGGATGCAGTACGCCGCAAAGGTGATCGGCGGAAAGGGGAAGATCATCGGCATTGATCTGCAGGAGATCGCGCCGGTGGAGGCAAACGTGAAGACCTATGTGCTCGACATGATGGACCGCGCGGGACTGGAAAGGATCCTGAAAGACGAAGGCATCACGACAGCGGACATCGTGCTCTCGGACATCGCACCGAATACCAGCGGTGTGAAGGACGTGGATCAATGGAAGTCGATCGAACTGGCGCAGGCGGTGCTCGCGGCGGCACGCGATCATCTGCGGCCGGGCGGCAAGTGCGTCGTAAAGGTCTTCCGCGGCGCGGATTTCGACGAGTTTTTTGCAGAGGTGCGGCGTCTCTGGCGCAACCCAAAGGTCGTTACGGTGGAGGCGAGCCGCGACCGGAGCCGCGAAGCGTACCTGGTCGTCACGCGCTGAGCGGGCGCGATCAACAACCAACTCGCCCTTCGCATCAAGTGTTTCAGCGCGACGCGGCGCTAGAATGAGAGCCGTATGATCCTGCTGAAGAATGTCACCAAGACTTACGGCAAGACACCTGTGCTCGATGACGTGTCGCTGCGCATCGATCCGGGCGAGTTCGTGTGCGTCATCGGACCGAGCGGCGCGGGCAAATCCACGCTGCTCTCGCTGCTCGTCGGCGCGGAAAACGTGACGTCGGGTTCGATCTCCGTGGATGACGTGGATTTGCGCACCGTGCCCCCGCCCGCGCTTCAGCTCTTCCGGCGCAAGGTCGGCGTGGTGTTCCAGGACTACAAGCTGCTCCAGGACCGCACGGTAGAGGAAAACATCGCCTTCCCGTTGGAAGTGTGCGGCGTGTCGGACGCCGATATCAAGATGCGCGTCCCGCAGCTCCTCAAGCGCATGAATCTCTCGTCGCGCGCCAAGGCGCTCCCACAGGAGCTATCCGGCGGAGAGAAAGCCCGGGTCGCCATCGCGCGCGCCATCGTCCATCAGCCCCTCATCCTCCTGGCCGACGAGCCGACCGGCAACCTCGATCCCTATCAGGCGGGCATCGTGCTGGAAATCTTCCGCGAGATCCACGCGGGCGGCACCACGATCGTGCTCGCAACGCACGAAGAGTCGCTGGTCAACGCGCTCCAGCAGCGCGTCATCCGGCTGGAAGCCGGCAAAGTCACCCGCGACGAGACCGGCGGCTACGCGCAGAAGCCCGGAAGCAGGGAGGCGGCGACCGCTGTGAAGACGGAGGAGGCTCCGGACGAGTCGGATGGCGAAACCGTGCCGGTGAAGGGCAAGAAAGCGCCGCGCGGCAACCGCAAGATCCGCATCACCTCGATCCATTCGGACACGGACTGAAACGGCTCTGGCTTCTCCGGCGGACGCAGCCCTATACTCGGCGCATGACCTCCCGCAAAAGCCTCTCCTACAGCAAAGCCGGCGTGAATATCGACGTGGCTGACGCCGCCAAGAAGACCATGGCCAAAACACTCAAGACCAGGGACCGTCGCGTGCTCAACACCGTCGGCGCATTCGCGTCGCTCTATGACGCGCGCTTCCCCGGTTACAAGCATCCGGTTCTGGTGACCAAGACCGAGGAGCCGGGCTCAAAGCAGCTCCTCGCGCTCAAGGCCGGACGCGTGGAATCGATCTGCCAGGACATGATCAACCACCTCATCAACGACATCGTCGTGATGGGGGCGACTCCGCTCTGTGTCCAGGACGCCGTGATCTGCGGCAAGTTGGAGAAGAATATCGTCACGCGGATCGTCGCGGGCGTTGCGGCGGCGTGCAAGGCACAGGATTGCGTGCTGACGGGAGGCGAGACCTCGGAGCAGCCGGGCGTGCTGGAGCCGGGCACCTACGTGCTGACCTCCAGCATCATCGGCGTCGTGGAGAAATCGAAAATCATCGACGGCTCGCGTATCCGGAAAGGCGACGTGGTGCTCGCGGTGGCGAGCAACGGCCTGCACACCAACGGCTATACGCTGGCCCGCGCACTGCTGAAACAGCAGCCGCGCATCGCGAAGACGAAAGTGGGCGGCACGACGTTCCTCGACGCGATCCTCAAGCCGCACTTGTGCTACTACCACGCGGTGAAGGGCCTCTTCGGTAACAAAGCACTCCGCGGCATGGCGCACATCACGGGCGGCGGCATCCCGGGGAATCTCAACCGCATCCTCCCCAAATCGCTCGACGCGTCCATCAACCTCTCGCTCGTCAAAGTGCTGCCGGTGTTCTCGCTCATCAAGAAGGCCGGCAACGTGGACGACGCGGACATGCTGCGCACCTACAACCTCGGCGTCGGTCTGACTCTCGTCGTCGACGCGAAAGCCGCAGCGAAGATCGCTGTGCACATCCGCCGCGCGGGACACGACTGTTACCCGATCGGCACCATCATCGCGGGCCGGGGCGAGGTCATGAGCCGCGGGATGTTGCGATGGTAAAGCGGCAACAGCGAGCCATCGCCGCATCGGGATACTCAAAATGGTCGACGCACCCCGAAGGCAGCCTATAGTGGCTTCTATGTCGACGGACACCCAGCGCGAAAAGGATTCGCTCACCCCCGCTTCCGTCGAGCCCGACAAGGTCGCGGTGCCGTCCACAACATCATGGGGCTGGAGGCGCATCACTGCATGGACGACGGCAGCGCTCTTCGTCGTACTGACCGCCAAGATAGGATACGACTACTATTTCGGCCCGCGCGAGGGAACATCACGCACGGTCGAAAGCATCAAGGAGGAGAGCGAACCGGTCATCGAGTTCGAATCGCTCCCGGACAACGCGTTGCTGTTGGACATGCGCAACCCCGACTTCCGGCCGTTTTCCATCCGCGCCCGTGTCACGCAGACCTTCGACGGCAGAACCGAATCGTACTTCGTGACGTTCATGTTTACGCCCGGCCCGGAAAAGAAAGGCCCGGCGGTGAAGGTTGCCGGCGAGGTATTCACCGTTTCCAATGTGATGCTCGGCAACCGCGCGAGCCTGCACGTCCACCGCATCGTCAAACGCGGCGAAGGCATCGCGCTGGAATCGGACACGCCGTGGCTGCAGGGCACCACCGCGGAACTGACACTCAAGGATGTCACCGGCATCGCGATGCGTCTCAACACTCATGCCGATCCCGGGCCGATCGCCGTCGACTGCGTCGTGCGCAGCGGCGAGGGGGAACCGACAGTCGCCCGGTCGGAGCTGACATTCGAGCGCGAGGAGTCCGGAGGCGGACGGTAAGGATCTGAAAAATCCACGAACAGAAAAACGGTTTTTGCTCTTGCACATGAGGTGTTCAGGAGTGAACAGTGCAATTTCTTGCGTCCGGCTTTGACATGGAGATACTGGGTCTGTTCCTCATGGGTACGCGTCTCCTCCTCGCCCGGCTCCTCCTTCTCCTCCCCCTGCTTAGGGCGGAAGGGCGGCTGCGCTGAAGAGAGATCAGATTGGAGAACGATCGAGCCCCCCTTCCCAGCAACGGAAGAATTTTTACGGGCTTTATCCTCTCTTTTCTCCCCCCACTCATGAACGCCAATGAATCCGTCGTCGTTATGGACGACGTCGATGTCGACTCCGGGACATTTGTTCCTTCCGTCACCGAATCCGCCGAACGTGACACCGCACGCGTCATCAACGGCGTCGTGATCGGCACCCGCGGCACCTTCGTCCGCCGCGCAGGCCGCCATCGCATCCCGCGCGAGCATCATCAGTTCAACGACGTCGACATGGCCGAGGTGATCGCGTCCTTCCCCACGGCCGCCGAAGCCGTCAAATCCAGGAACGCCGCCGAAGACGCCGAAGACGGCGGTGATTACTGGAAAGAAGTCCCCGGACCCGGCGGCGTCGGCACCATGATCGTCATCACCCGCAAGGGCATGAGACTCGCCATGGGCCAGTAACTTCCCGATAACCGCATTTTCTCCTCCTCCCTCTTATGCCCATCGCAAGCGCACCCGGTATCCGCGACACTTCTCCCAACGATACCGACCACCGGCAGCGTCTCGCTGATGGCGAGTCGAAAGAACAGCGACAGGCCGTCGCTGAGGTGGCACGGATCGAGGCCAAAGCGGCCGATCGCATCATCACCGTGCTGCACGACCATTTCTTCGCGGAGCAGCGGCTGACGGGCGACCTGTCCGGTACGCACACGCCGAACGGCGACCACGATGCGCAGGTCACGGATGCCGTCCGGGCACGCCTGGCCTCTCATGAGCAGGGACGGGAAGACCTGGTCCCCGATCTTCCGACGGCGCGTGCCCTCGTGCGCGAGCGTCTCGGCTGCGCCTTCAAAACACTTCCGCGTCCGTACCAGTCCGATTCCGATGTTCTTATGCAGGCGGCGATCAACTCCGGCGGACATGAGCTGAAATATGCTCCGCCGGAGGCGCGCGCCCTGCTCACGCCGGAATTCCTCACGCGCGCCATCGAAGACGGCGCGAGCCGGCCGGTGCTGGCGTCGCTCGGAGCGGACATCGCCGCGATGGTCGACGAGAAGAATATCCCGCTTACGCAGCGCGAGCTCGCGTGGAAAAGAGAGTTGGCCCGGAAGACGCGGAAGTAGGAGGACAGGTCATTTTTGGCTTGAAACAGGGCTGAATGAAGGCCCTGTGAAAAGGTGACCGAATCCTTGTTTGTACGAGGTATTCCGCTAGACTCTCGCCAACTTTTTTTGTTTTTCCTCCGTGCTCCCATGGAAATCGGCGTGCAGGTGAACATCACCATGCCCAACGTCCCCAGCTCCCTCGCCAAGGTCGGAGACCGTCTCCGCGCCTCCGAGGTGAATATCGACGCCATCAGCTGCACCGAGGGGGCGAGCCAGACGATCATCCACATGATTCTGGACGACACCGAGACCGGGAAGCTGGTGCTCAAAGAGCTGGGCCCCGTCAGCACGACGCCCGTTCTCGGATTCAAGATGCGCAACCGTCCGGGCGCCATCGCCGGCATCGGCCGGGCGTGCGCCGCCGCGGGAGTGAACATCGGCATGATCTATGCCACGACCTGCGGCAAAGAGGCCATGGTCTACGTCACCGTCGAGGATGGCAGCGACGCCATCGAGAAGATGAAGACGTGGGAAAAGAGCGCGGGCCGCATCAGCTGATGTCACGCGGTCGCGGCGGTTTTTTCGGCAATCAGCCGGCGGGGACGCCGGGGCAGATTCGCTGACGAGGCAGCGGGACTAAAGCCGAGCAGGCGCTGCGCGCAGCGGCGGACAAAATTGCAATGCGGATGGACGCCATTGTTGAAGATCACCTGCGTCAGCGTGCGCAGTTTTTCCCGGAATGTGGTTTCGCGCAACGCATGGATGGCATCGGGATGGCGGAGCGACTGGAAAAAGCGCGACACAAGCGGCGCGTCGGTCGCTGGCAGATGCGTATGCGGAACGGCGCTGAACGTTCCGACATGCTGCTGCTCGTCTCGGTGCGTGTCGCCGGAGGCGAGAACGGTCATCCCCCACTCCTGCCCGAGCTCCTCGGCCAAATCGTTGTGTGCGCGCGGCATGAGCGCGTTGCGCTCCAGGAACGCCTGATGCCGCGTCCGCTCAAGCACCGACGCCTGCTGGTCGCGTGTCAGCATGGAGAGGCCTTCGACCGTGGCATAGTGCGGATGAATGAGATGAAAAAGCGGCGTCTGTCCGTCGGGCGCGACCAGCCCCTGCACGGCATCGACGAGTTCGTGAATGGAAAGTGTCGTCGGGCGGTATTGCCAGTTGTATCCGCGCAGGCGCGGACGCACGACCCTCTCGAACAGATCATGAGTGTCCTGCAACTCCGCAAGCACGACCATATCCACGCCTTCTTCCGTGGCAATCTCCATGCCCGGAAGCAGCCCCGGCGCCCAGCCACGTCCCGTCATCTCGGGCGGGACATTGTGATCGGTGACACCGAGATTCACCCGGTGGCGCTCGGCGAAATCCGCCAGTTCCTTCACGGAATGCCTGCCGTCGGAACGCGTCGAATGATTGTGCGGATTCACGCGGATCAGTCCCGCTGCATCCAGTAGCAGAACCGTGTCCCCATCGCGCTGCACCTCGGGAGTGCGCGATGCAGGAAGAGAAAGCGGCCTCATTGATGGGGAAGTATAGAAGTGTCGGCACACCCGGTCGACAGGCTGGGCGGATATGGCTCTGAGAGGCGTTTTTTGCTATACTGGGGGCAATACTCACATCCTCATCACTCATGCGCCTCTCCTCTTTCTCGTCCCGCGAACGCCGTCTGATTTTCCAGAATCAGCAGCCCTCCGAGTCCGTATCCAAACTCCAATCGGAACAGGAGCAGGTGGAGGCGGGAATTCATCAGGACCTCCAGACGCTCCGCAAAACCATCGAGCAGAAGCAGAAGAACGAAAAAGAGCAGCACGCGGATCTGCTGATGAGCGGGGAACAGTACACGAAGGCGGCAAACGAATGGGGCGCCCAGCGGTATCTCGATATGAATAGCAAGATTCCCGGCTACGTCCGCGACTCCATCAAGGCGAACTACAGCAAGCTCACACCGGAGCAGAAAACCGAACTGGAGGCATATGCAAACACGGATACGGCAAACGCTGAATTTCCGCCGATCGGATACGTACTGGAGACATCTCTGGTGAACGACGATTCCGGCAACGGCATCCGCGACACGATCGTCAACGTGCGCCTGAAGAAAGGCAACGCGGAAGTCGCAAACGAGACCGTGCGCACGACTCCCGAGGCATCGCGCGGCGTGGTGGATGAGAGTCCCATCTATCGGAAGCTCGATCTGAACAAAGATTCCTCGATTCTTGTCTTTAAGAAAGAGGGATTCCAGAACGCCCTCACCGCCAATGCCGGCCTCGACAACAAAATCGAGGATCTGATCGCCGAGACAGCAAGTGTCAAAGTGGCCGAGCGGGCGGAGCTCCTGGGTTACAAGAAGGATTGATGATCAGAGCGGCTTGAGCGCGCGGTCGAAGAAGTCGACGGTCCGCTGCATCACGGTCCCCCACTCCGGGCCGAACTCGTGGC
>CAZFBZ010000061.1:0-7283 GCA_964517345.1 uncultured Candidatus Peribacteria bacterium
CCCGATGCCGTGCGGCGCGTCCCTTGGGACGATTGCCGGGGCTGTTGTGGGAGAGAACGGTGAGGCGAGGAACCTCGGACTGCCTGCCTTGCTGCGGTCACTTGTTTACCTTCGCGACCGGACGAAGTCCCCGGGACGGTGTGCTGCATCGGACGAGGTCCGAAGAGCACACACAGGGGAGTGGAGGGGGGTGCACCCCGCGCGATCCTCAGGATACGCAGGGCGACGTTGCAAAGCAGAGAGGAGAGTGGCCACTGAGCAAGACGATCGCTATGCCCAGAAGTGTGCAAGGATGCAAGGTGCTTGGCCGGGAGGAACGTTCGCTGTAGCGACCACTCTTCTCTCTGCGTGTAGACGATGGTGTGAAGGATCTTTGGGTGCCCCGGCCGGGGTGCTGTCTGTGTGTATGCGTGCGTCTTTCTTTTGGTGTGTGATCCGCAGTGGATGTGTCTGCCTCCGCAAATCACATCAGCTTATGCGAGCTAAAAAATTGCGCAATATTCTGAGCTTACGCAGAGCGGGGAATCAGTATTGAATAGAATTTGTGTTCGGAGAAAATAACGTCAGATGATGATAAACGCATCTCTGTATCTTCATGATTTCATCATGATTCACGGAAACGCGCGAGAATCGCGTGCAATGGAAATATGATGCAATAGTCGAACGTGAAGCATGCTGCACGCTTGCGATGATAAGAACTTCAGACAGTGGGCATGCGCTACACTGCGCCCGTGCAGAAGAAAATTGCCATCATCGCGGGCGCGGGCCCGGCCGGACTCACCGCTGCTTACGAACTCCTCAAAAGGACGGATATCCGTCCGTTGGTGTTCGAGTCCACGGGCGCAATCGGCGGCATCGCCCAGACCTTCAATTACAAGGGGAACCGCATCGATATCGGCGGGCACCGCTTCTTCTCCAAGAGCGACCGCGTGATGAAGTGGTGGTTCAACATCTTGCCGCTGCAGGGGGCGCCCTCGGCGGATACCGTCGAGAAGGGCCATGCGATCGACTATGCGACGGAATCGCTCGTGGAATATCTGTGCGTGCGCTGCATGCCCGAGGCCCGCGAACACAAAGACCCGCACGTTACCACGATGACGCGTCCGGCTCCCGATCCCGAAAAGGAGAACGACGTCATGCTCCAGCGCCCGCGGCTCTCGCGCATCTTCTACCGCCGGAACTTCTTCCCGTACCCCATCGGCATCACCTTCTCGGTCGCGCGCCGGTTGGGACTCTGGAACACGTTCATGATCGGCATGAGTTACATCAAATCCAAGATGTTTCCGCTCAAGGACGAGACGTTCCTGGATGCGTTCTTCACCAACCGCTTCGGCCGGCGGCTCTACGAGACGTTCTTCAAGGACTACACCGAGAAGGTGTGGGGCGTGCCGTGCGACCAGATCCGCGCGGACTGGGGGTCGCAGCGCATCAAGGGGCTGTCGCTCAAGCGCGCGGTCACGCATGCGCTCCGCGACCTGCTTTCCAGCGATTTCCAGAAGGCGCAGGAGGAGCGTGAGACGAGCCTCATCACGCGTTTCTACTATCCCAAATTCGGTCCCGGTCAGATGTGGGAGACGGTCGCCGAGCAGGTTCAGGCCTGTGGCGGGGAACTGCACACACGCCGCCGCGTCCAGGCTGTGCATTTGAGCGACGGCAAAGTCGAGGCCGTCACCATCGAGAACGTCGAAACCGGGGAGCTCGAGCGCGTGGCCTGCGACTACTTCTTCTCCACCATGCCCATCAAGCACCTGATCGGCATGACGACGCCGTACCCGCCTGCGACCGTCGTGGAGGTCGCCGAAGGCCTGCACTACCGCGATTTCCTCACCGTCGGCCTGCTTCTCAAGAAGCTGCATGTCGAGGAGTGGAAGAAGCAGCCGGCCGCAGACGTGCCCGACAACTGGATCTACGTGCAGGAGGGCGACGTGCGCGTGGGGCGCATCCAGATCTTCAACAACTGGAGCCCGTACATGGTGGCCGACCGCAAGAATTCCATCTGGATCGGCCTCGAGTACTTCGTGAACGAAGGAGGGGATCTCTGGATAAAGCCTGATCAGGAGATGATCCAGCTGGGCGTGCGCGAGATGGAAACCATCGGTTTCCTCAAATCCGAGGATGTCCTGGATGCCTGCGTGCTCCGCATGCCGAAGGCCTATCCGGCGTACATCGGCAGCTATGATCAGCTGCAGGTGGTGCGCGATTACGTCAACACGATCCCGAATATGTTCCTCGTCGGGCGCAACGGCATGCACCGCTACAACAACCAGGACCACTCGATGCTCACCGCGATGATGGCCGTCGATAACATCGTCGAGGGCCGCACGGACAAATCGAACCTGTGGGAAGTGAACCTCGAGATGGTCTACCACGAGACCAAGAAGAAGGCGTGACAGGTGAGGTTCTTGGCTTCAATCAGGTGTGTTTGCGATACCAGTCGGCCGCCAGCTCGATGCCCTTCTCGAAGGGCGTCTGGGGCGAGTAGCCGAACGCTTTCCTGGCTTTGGCGATGTCGGCCACGTACCGCACAACTTCGCCCGTGCGGGCCGGTCCGGCCGTGATCTCCGATGTGCTCTTGAAAATCTCCTTCACGCGCTCGGCAAGATGCATGATCGTGGTGCCCTCGCCGTATGCAAGGTTGTAGGTCTGATTCTTCACCGTATCGAACTTCTCCAGCGCGGCGATGATGCCCGAGACCGTGTCGTCGATGTATGTGAAGTCCAGGCACTTGTCCTTCCCGAAGACTGCCATCGGCTGGTTCGCGCGCGCCTGGCGGATGAAGAGCGGCACGACGCGGATGGTGTCGTCGTACATGCCGTACACGTTGCTGAAGCGGAACGTGATCTGATCAATCCCGTAGCAGCGCCGGTAGGCTTCCACGAGCGCCTCGCCTCCCACTTTGCTGGCCGTGTAGGGGCTCTCGCAGTTCTCCACGCGCACCATGTCTTCTTTGTAGAGATCCGCGCGGATGTTGCCATAGCTCTCGCGCGAGGAGGCGAACACGAACCGCTTGATGTTGTGCTTGCGGGCGAGCTCAAGGGCATTGAAGAGCGTCAGGAAATTATCGCGGGCGCGCTCCGGATGTTCGACCAGCTCGTACACGCGGGCGTTTGCAGCCAGGTGCACCAGCGTCTCCACGCCGTCGGGGACGTTTACAGCTTCCACGGCCTTCTCATCGCGCAGATCAATGCGCGTCGTGATCGCTTCCACGCTTTTCTGCCATTTGTTCTCCACCCAGTCCATGCCCCACACGCCGTCGCCGCGCTCCAGCAGACGCTCGCAGAGACGGGTGCCGATGGTGCCGGAGGAACCGGTGACGAGAACCTTCATACGCGTATTACCGTAGCGGATAGCCAGGGCTTTGCGCTACGGTATTTGGGTGCTTTCCGTCATCCTGCCCACCTACAACGAATCCGAGAGCCTGCCTCTCGTGCTTCCCCGGCTGCGCGCGGCGCTGAAGGGCGTTCCGCACGAGGTGATCATCGTGGATGATGATTCACCGGACGAGACATGGCGGGTGGCCCGCGAAATGGGGGAGACAGACGACGCCATCCGGGTGATCCGTCGGATCGGGCGCCGCGGTTTGTCGTCGGCGGTGATCGAAGGATTTCTGACCGCGCGTGGCGATGTGCTCGCGGTCGCCGATGCCGATGGCCAGCACGACCTGTCACTAATGCCCGCCCTGACTGATGCGGTGCGCGCTGGCGCGGGCATTGCGGTCGGGTCCCGGTACGCGGAGGGCGGCAGCGTGGGGGAGTGGGATGAGCGGCGCCATGCGATGAGCCGTCTCGCCACCTCGCTCGCCATCCGGCTCTGTAAGGTGCGTGTGCGCGACCCCATGAGCGGCTTCTTTGCCATTCACCGCGACGTATTCGAACAGGCGCTGCCGACGCTCAACCCCAAGGGCTTCAAGATCCTGCTGGATCTGCTCATTCACGTGCCCGCTTCCACAACCGTGCGCGAGCTGCCGTTCACCTTCGGCGTGCGTGAGAAAGGCGAGAGCAAACTCTCGCGGCGCGTGCAGCTGGAGTTCATCGAGTATCTCTACGATTCCACCCTCGGTCGCTGGATTCCTCTGACGCTCGTGGAGTACTGCATCGTCGGCGCGATGGGCGTAGCCGTGAACCTCATCGTCTACCTGCTGGTGTCGCGCCTGCTGCTCGGCGAAACCGGCGCGGATTTCCTGGGCGTGCCTCTGCCGCTGATCGCGGGCATCGAGGCCGCCATTCTCTTCAACTTCTGGCTGAACAATGCCTGGACGTTCTCTTCTGCCCGGTTGCGGGGGTCGCGCGCAGTGACAGGTCTGCTCACCTACAACGTCGCGTGTCTGTTCGGCGCGCTCGCAAGCTACGCTTGCACGGTGCACCTGTACGCCCAGGGCGTTCCAGAGATCCTGAGCGTCGTGACCGGCGCGTTTCTGGGCATGATCTGGAACTACACCATGAGCCGTCTCATCACCTGGCGCACCGCATGACGCTCTCCGCACAGCGACGAGGCTGCGCGGCGTTCCTGATCGGGGCGGCCGTGCCTCTCTGCATACATCTCATAGCGCTGCTGCCGCTATATGCCGACGCGGACCTGCGCTCGCGCGTCGAACGGGCGGTTACGCAGACTGCGGATGCGCAGGGCTGGCTGCTCTCCGGCGTCAATCTGCAGCGAGTCACAGCCGAACGGATCCGCCTCGCGTACCGGTCGTATGAGTTCGGTCCCGATACAGTCACCTGCCTTGATGTCACACTCGCTTCCCTTGCCGTCCAGCCATGCGCAGACTGATGTCCGTTCTCGGCCTGCAAGCCTATGCGGTTCTTCTTGCGGTCCTGCGCCTGCCCGGTGGCATCCGCACCGACGAGGCCAAGTACCTGCTGGATATCCCGTATCCGCATCCGCCGTTTTTGCGTTCCGTCCTCCACCTCACGGACGGCTGGAGCGGTCAGGAGCTGTTCTGGCGCGTCATTCTCGCCACGCTCTTTATCCAGGCGGCGTGGCTCGTCTGGGATATGACGCGCGATCTGCGCCGCGAGGCGCGTATAGCGGCGATGTCGGCGTGGCTGCTCTCGGCGGGCGTCATCCTGCAGACAGGTGCGATCATGCTGGCCCCGGTCAACGCGGTACAGGCGCTCGTTCTGCTCTGGCTGCTCTCGCGTCCCGGCATCACCGCGAAATATCCGCTCGCTGTTTCGCTCTTCTGGACGGCGTCGCTCTTCACGGCATATCAGGCGTTCCTGTTCTTCCCGCTCGCAATCGCGGTCTTCGCACGCGCCGGGATCAGGCGCCGCGATGTCGCGTTGTACGCGCTCGCGCCCATCGCTCTGCTCGTCCTCTATACCCTCCAGAACCCGTTGGCCGTGCGCAGCATCATCCATCACGGCGGCGAAGACGCGTCGTCATCGCTGGTCATCCGCACGCTCGCGTCTCTGCGTCTGTGGCTGATCGCGGGCAGCGGACTCGTGAGCGTCCTTGGGGTCATCGGCCTCGCCAAAGAACGCAGGCCCGAGACTGGCGCATCGTTCCTGCTTGTGGCCGCGTTCATCCTGCTCAATCGCTTCGATTACTACGCCGTGCTCTTCGCGCCGTTGCTTGTCTGGGGATTGATCACTCTGCTGCGCTCCGGCCTCGCGCCCCGGCCCGTGCTCGCCGCGTTGTTGCCGTGCATGATTGTCCTGTTGGCGCTCAACGTACCCGAGACGTCTTCCTCTCCGGCACGGGCCACAATGCGCGCGCTCGGTGAACAGCGCCTGACACTCATCAGCGGGAAGTTCGGCCATGAGTGGCAGTACGAAAGCGCGTCGGAGGTCCGGCGTTACCGCGAGGATCTCTTGCCTCAGGCGTCGGCGGTCGTGTGTCCCGTCGCATGTGCGGGATTCCCGCGGGAGGGCTGGGTTCGGGTCCCGGGCGCACCCCTCGAGGCGTTCACGCGGCGTTAGATCACTCGTCCCCGAAGAACCGTCTCTGAGATTCGGCAGTTCTTTCGGCACTCCGGAGCGCTTCCCCGAGGTCGTGCTCAAGGGCGTCGGCGGTCTCCTTCGTGACGCGATTCTTGCGGGCGTCGCGGTCGATGCGGAGCATTGCGGCGTCGTACTCCGTTCGATCCACTTGTCGGGCGGGCTGGTTCAAGCTGGCAATCGCGCGGCGGCAGAACGCGCCGAGGACGGCGCCGTTGAGGCGTTGTTCCAGCTGATGGATTTCCTTTTCAGCCTGCTCGTTCCAGACGATGATTTTGCTGCCGACCGCGCTGCGGAGCAGCTTCATGATCTGCCAGTGGAACTGATTCGCGTTCCGCGCGACGTCCAGCGCGGCGCGCGCTTCCCCGACTTCGCGGAGCGCGTCCGGATTGAACCGGTCGTCCTCGACGAGGTGCGGCGCGGTGAGTGCGTGCTCAGCCTCCGCGACGAGGCGGCGGGCCTCTTCGAGAGCGTCATGAATGCGTCGTTCGCGCTGTTCGCGGTCCGTGACGCCGGCCTGCGCGCCGCTCTCGCCCGTGAAATCACCAGCGATGTCCTCCTGGCGCCCGGAACGGCCGGAGAGGCTTGCCGGACGGCGCTGCCCGCGTTCCGGAGCGGGATGCTGCGTGCTACGTTCAGCAGTTCCGCCGGAGGGCGCGCTGCGGGATCGGCGCCCTGCCCGTGCCAGCAGACGGCGGGCCCGGGCTGTCTCGGTTTCGGGTAAACCGTCCGTGCCTTCGGCCAGTTCCACGTCTCCGGCGAGCGCGTTTCCTAGATCGCTGCGTGCTCCGCCGCGCACGCCATCGGCCTCATCAGTGACATCCTCATCGAGGATCGACGGACCCTCCGCTTCCGCCTTCAGTCTGTCGAGAATCGCCTGCAGCCGGGCGACACGATCTGTGATGTCCACGCCCTCCTCGCGAGCGAAGGCCATGCTGTCCACGGCGGTCTCCAATGTGGCTTCGGCGGTGTCGCACTCGCGATCCATGCAGCGTTCGACGGCTTCGCGCCGGGCTTCATCCAGGCGCCGCTCCATTGTGGCCTGCGGCTGTCCCTGTTCTCTCAGTACCGCAAGGGTGGCCTGGGCGATGTGCACCGGAGAGTCGTCGTTGTTCAGCAGGCGCAGCAAATCCGCGTTTCCGCGCACCGCGGTCAGGCGCACGATCGACGTGGTGGTCATTCCGTGGGCGAGCTCCCGCAATTCGATAAGCTCCTCTGGCGAGTAATCGGGGGACGCATCGGCGTCATCGGGGCGTTCGACAGCCATGTCGGAAGGGGGAAAACCGTATTTATAGCATTATAAAACATTTATAGGACAAATGTCAAAAGAAAGGTCGCCCCCGC
>CAZFBZ010000062.1:0-7216 GCA_964517345.1 uncultured Candidatus Peribacteria bacterium
GCGCTTTCTTGGGTACTTCTTTGCCGCGGCAAAGAAGTACCGCCCAAGCGGCAGCGCCCAAGTGGGAGTAAGGCAGCGGTCCTCATGCGGGAAAGAAGTGCCGACCCGGCGTCAGCCGCGTATGACTCTGTCACCCCTCGGCAGGCTCAGGGTGACATAGCATTATCAGCGTCCCTCATTACGAAACCCGCTTCGCAGGTTTCTACTCGGGATGACAAAAACTTTAATTGCTCAACATGACAAAGCTCTGTCCTGAACAAAAAACGCGGGACCGGAGTCCCGCGTTGTGTGTTCCAGTGATGATCGTTCTCACGTGCCGGTCTCTACGATGTGATGGATGGAGTCGCGCAGGTTGAGGTTCGGCTGGACGGCTGGAGCGGCCACGGGCACGAAGCCGCCCGGGAAGGCGCCGCGCGCAGCTGCGGGTATCTGCATAAGACGCATGGTGTCGCGCAGGATGGCGATATTTGCCTGCTGGTAGCCGTGGCGTCCGCGCAGATCCGAGCGGATCGGATCCCCGACCGCGGCAGGCGGGCGTGTGATGTTCGTTTCATACCAGCGCTTTTCGAAGGCCGTGGCGATGGCGAGGATTTTGTCCCGGAGTTCGGTGTCGTCGTAGACGCGTGCGGCCAGACCGCGATTCTCCAGGTACAGCCAGGCTCTGGCGATGGTTCCCACCCTGTTGAGGGCAATCTCCGCGCGTCCCGGGTTGGAAACGTCCTCAGCCATGAGCGTGGCCACATCGGGCAGGGCTTCCGCAGCCGAGAGCTGGTCGTGCGTTTCCACGCGACCCCAGTAGCCCGACGAGGGATCGACGCCGTCGCCGACCACCTGGGTCCACTGGACCTGCCACCGGCGGGCGATGTTGGCTTCCTCGCGCGGGGTGAGAATGCGATCTGCCAGCTGAATGGTCGGATCGTGCTGGCCGTTCGACCGGTGATTCGTGAGGAGCGCGAGCAGGATCGAGTTCGCGCATTGCGTGGCATAGAACTTTTCCATGCGCGAGACGCGGGTGTTGTAATCCGCGTATGGACCACGATCGACGATGCGGAAGATGCCGGCATCCGCGTTCGCAGCCCCGCCAAAGACTCCGGAGGCGGCTGGGCCGCCCACCACGGCGGCGGGCACCCGTCCGCGGAATGCCGTCGCGGCGCGGCGGCGGTTGTCGCGGGCGCCGCCGAAGCCGAGCGTGGCTCCATCGTTGCGCATCGTCTCGAAGAGGCGACGGTAGCGTTCGGCCTCGGCGCGCAGGCGCGGGAAGCCGCGGTTATTGATGCTGGTGGGTCCTCCGATGGCGATGAACCGGTCGTTGAGAATGTTGACGATGTCCTGCATCGATTCCACGCGGTGGAAGTTCCGGGAGACCGTGAGGATGTTGCGGTTGAAGCTGGCAAGCCATCCGCCGATCGTGGAGAGGAAGGTGGCGACGACGCCGCTCGGCGGGATGCCGAGGGTATCGACCGTCGCTGCCGTCATCGGCAAAGCAGTCGTGGAGTGCGCGCCGGCCAGAATCGCATACTTCAACTGCTCGATTGCCTGGTTCATGTCCGGCAGGCTTGCCGCCGCGTCGCCCACGATGCCGTTGAAGCGCGGCAGGAGCGCGGCGTGCGCGTCTGCCGTGATGATGCGGTGGTGATCGCGGCAGAAATCGAGGAATTCGGTATATTCGGCCGTCAGGCGAAGCACGTGCTCCGCGCGTTCTGCAGCCAGGTTGTTCCGGAAGACTTCGCCGGGCACGCCGCCGTTGCGCAGCAACTGCAGGTTCCTTTCCCTGGGGCGCAGCAGGTTGGCATCCGGGATGTTCTCCGCGCCGTCGATGAAGCGCCGGTCGTCGAGGTTGCCTTCCAGGAATTCGCCGATGAGCACGCCGAGGTTCTTTCCGGCGTATGGCGGGCGGCGGGAGTCCTCCAGGCCTTCATTGACGAGGCGGATGTAATCGTTGAGTTCCGGTCCCGGCGGGATCATGTCGTGCGAGGGCTGCGGGTTGGCGGCGGTGGCGAGGTCGCGGCGCCGTTTCTCCACTCCGGCGGCGCGGACACGGTTCGCCGGCTTGCGGGCGCCGATCGTGTAGAAGAGGCCGGCGAGCGCTTTGGTAATGTGCACGTTGTTCGGCCCGCGCAACGACTGGCGGACGAGGTTGTCGTCCATCTGGTCGCGCTTGACCACGCCCTGCAGTGCGGCGTCGAAGGTCGGGTGATCCGGATCGAACGTCCAGCGGTTGCCGGGACCGCCCGGGACCGGATTGAACGCCGCAGAGATCTTGTCCACCGGCACCTTGGCCATGGCGGTGAAGCCGACGGCCGCCGGGTAGATGTTGATGAAGGTCCGTTCATTGAAGAAGCGGCTCATCATCTCCACCTGCCGGAAGAGGATCTCCTGTTGCGGTGGCGGAACGGCGCGGAACTGGCGGGCGATGCCGAAAATGCCGTCGACACCCCAGTTTACGAAGCTCTGCACGCCCGACGCCATGTCGTTTGCGGCGTTCGGGTTGCCCTGGATGAGCGTCTGGTAGGCGTAGATGCCTCCGACCAGCAGGGGGATGGTCTTGTACGAGATGAAGCCCATGAACTTGGACTCCGTCGTCCAGGCCCAGTAACCGAGGCCCAGTGCGGCCGCGATGCCGACCAGCTGCATGGCGGGATCCATGCGCTCGAAGTTTTCCATGAAGGTGCGTCCCAGGTTCTCCAGCATCTTCTGGGTCTTCTGGTCGATCTGCACGATGTCCTGCTGCGTGCGCAGGCGCAGGAGGTTTTGCTCCTCATCACGCTTTACGAGGATGTCTGCCACTTCGTTGATGCGCGCGCGCGTGCCGCGAACCGGACCGACGTTCTCCAGTGGCATGATGCGCAGCCAGCCGCGCAGGCGGGACTCCGGCAACTGCTCCTTCAGATAATCGACGGAGCGCAGCTGCTCGGCCGTGGGGGCGGGGTTGCGGCGGCGCAGCATCTGGATCGACTCCATATAGTCCGTATAGAGGTGGCCGAGGCGGTCCTGCGGATAGACGGCGTTGAGCGTTTCGGTGGCGAAGGTCAATGCCGGGCCGGCGACAGGCGCTGCATTGCCGCCCATGATGTAGACGAGGCCGCGCGTCATGTCCGCTAGACGGGCGGGCGTCAGGTCCAGGCGGATCTGGTTGCGAACCGCACCGGGAAGGGCGTTGAAATTGGGCGCGGTAAAGGCGGTGATGAGGGCGGGCGTGGAGCGCAGCAGGGCGTTCGTGTTGCGGACGCTCAGCGGGATGCCGGCGCGCAGGTAGTCCACGAGCGCATCCTTGCGGGCATCCTCATTCAGCGACAGCAGGTACTCGCGCGGGCCGAACGGGTCGCCGGCGGGCATGGGTTCTACTGCCGGCGGCGGGGCCACCATCACTTCCTGAAACGCCTGCGACCACTGGCGGTCGTCGCTCATGTTGGCGCGCGTGATATCGTGCGGGGTGATGAGGCGGCTGATGACGTTGTCCACGAACTGGCGCACGGCGCTGTCGGCCCGGTCGATCGGGTTGATTTCCGGACCGCTCGGGACCATGAAGCACAGGCGCGGATCGCGGATCTTGGTGTGGAAGCCGTTGAGGTGGATGGGGGTGTGCATAAGATATCGGGATGTTTATGCGCCTGCGCCTGCGGCGCGACGGGAGAGATATTGAGTTGCACCGGCGGCGGCAAGCGCGGCTCCTCCGAAGGCGGCTCCTCCGAGGATGGAAGCACCCGCCACGGCCGGAGCAAGGCCGCTGGCCAGGAATGCGGCGACGGTTGCGCCGATGCCCGCGCCGATGATCAGGCGTGAGCCGGTCTGCGAGAAGACCGTGCTCTCCAGGAACTTCCAGGTGTTGGTGCCGAGGTTGCTAATGGTGTCTTTGGTCCAGTTGAATGCGCTGCCAATCCACCCGCCCACACGGCTCACAATGTTCGGTGTGTGGCTTTCGCTGTGTCCGAGGATCAGACGGCCTCCCATGCGCAGCAGGTCATACGGGGCGCGGATGCCTTCCACGAAGTAACCCATGAAGCCGCGCTCCGTGCGTTCCATGCCCATCACGCCCTTGAGCCAGTGGTTCAGGCGTCCGATGATCTGCAGCGCGCCTCCGCCGAGCAGCGAGCCAGTGAGGATCGGCGCGACTGCGGGACTGGCGAGCGCGCCGGCAAGAGCCGGGCCGCCCGTCCAGGCGGGCAATGCTCCCACGGTTGCTGCAGCGGCGCCGCTCAGCCATGTGGTCACCCCCTGGATTGCCGGAGACGCGGCGACCTGACTCACGGCCGTCCCGAACGCGTTCCATCCGACGCCCAGGGCTTCGATCGCCTTTACGGCGAGGGGGAACTGCAGGAATTCCGGAATCGGGCCGAACGAGAATCCGGTCGAGGCGAGATAGCCGAGATAGCCGATGCCGCCGATGACACCGATGTTTCGCGCATGTCTGGCAGTGGCTCCGAAGAAACTTTCTCCGGGGCGGAAGTAATAGCGGTTGTTGCCGGTGTTCGGCGTGCGTGCCGAGAATCTGTCGACACCTTCCGGACCCCGCGGGGTCTGCCTGCGGGTCGGGTCGCGCTGCGCCTCGGGACTGCCCGGGCGCTGCGTTTCGGGCGAAGAACCGGGAACCGAGAAACGCGACTCCAGGCCGGTCGGCGCGGGCTGTCCCTGCTCGGGCGATGTGCGCGCGGAGAACCGTGCATCGGGATTTGTGCCATAGACCGGCTGGCCCTGATCCGGAGACGTGCGCGCCGAATAGCGCGGCGTGTTGAAGTCCTGGGGACGTCCTGCCTGCGCACCAAGCACGCTCTGACCAAGCAGTGCTTCGTACTGCTGACGTTCGTTCGCGGTCAGCTGGTTGATGCTGTACCGCACGCCGTCTTGCCTGTTGTAGCCGCCGCCGATCAGCTCGTCGCCTTCAGGCGCGCCGGTCAGGCTTCTGTTGGACTGGGGGAGAGGCATGGATGTTTGTGTGTTCTGAGAGTGTGGGGAAATCATGTCATTATACCTGAAAAACCGCTCTCGCGGAAGACCGAGAGAGACAGGAGAAAGCGGTCTTCAGGTTTTGGCACTGAAATCGCCGCATTTGGATGGAAAATTGAATGGTTAATATCCAGTATTGGCTGTTTCAGGCAGTGTTTGCTAAATTATTTGAAATCAAGTATAATATTCACAAACACATCAAAATATGACAAATCAGACGCAAGTCAAACTCCCGCCTCCGCCGAACCTTTGCCGCACCGGAACTCCGGAGTGGGTCTACAACGAAATCATGCGTCACATCGAGCCCGATTTGATGATCGACCAGTTGCCGCTTTTGGATCAGCGGTATGCGGCGGAAACGCCCATCGACCGTCTCAAAAGAATGAAGGCCTACGACGAGGCGTTTACTCTTTATGACAAGATTTTTGTTGATGTGTCCAAGCTCTACGCCGACGAGGCTCGTGAGCGCCGGTTCACTGCGCGCCATCGGGAGGAAAAGCGCGAGACCTCGGAGCATGCCGGCGAAGTGCAGGCCATCGAAGACATCATCAACCGTCACACCGACGCATGAAGACGAACTTCCGCCAGTCTCCGGCCCGCGAACATCGCCTGCTCGCCTACGGGAACGTCTACGGCTACCCGAATGCCTACGGCGTCGGCGCCTATGGCGGCTACCGTGCGATGAACACCGGGCCCGTATACGGCGGCTACACCACTATTAATCGCATCAATACCTATCAGAGCTACTACAACATCAGCGTCGGGTATCAGGCGCAGACGCGCATTAACGCCATCCCGACGACTCCGGTTCTGCATCATGTGCAGTTTCATCCCGCCGATCCGCGCGTGGCGCACCTCGCCGCGCACGGCGCCGCCTCGCATTCGCCTTACGGTGTCAGCGTGCCGATGGTGTTCCATCGTCCGCTGCTCTACGGAGGCGGGGGATACGGTGCCGGATATGGCGGTGCCCCGTATGCCCCGCCTGCGCCGTGGACCGCCCCGCGTCCGCCGACCGCTCCGCCCACGCCGTGGGGCCCGGGCGTCCCGGTGACCAACACACCCAATGGCATCTACCCGCCGTCCGCGCTCAATTACAGCTCGGGTTATGTGGGTGGCGGCGGCGGTACAACCGGCGGTTATGGTGGCGGATACGGCGGCCGTCCCGGTCCGCTCATTGTCGATTCCGGATGGCTCACCACGCCGTATGTCAGCCAGAGTCCCGCCGCGCAGTGGGCGCAGTATCGCCAGGGCATGGCTCTGGTGGAATCGCGCCGCGGAGGCGTCAGCTTCCGTGTCGAATTTGATCGTCTTGGTACGTTGGAGAGAGAGGCGCAGACAGCCTGCGCCGCCGCTGAATCCACTGCCCCCAACACGACCGGCGGCCTCGATCTTCCCGCCGTGATGACACAGCCGCAGATTGATGCCAAGCGTGCAGCTGTCCGCAACGCCCGCGATAAGATCCGCGCCGCCCGCGGCCATGCTCGCGGTCTCGGCACGGTTCCTGTTGCGACGCTCTACAGTGCCGGCCTCGGCGAGAATGCCGTCACCAACCGCCAAGTGCGTCTGATGGAAATGGACCAGCGCATGATCACGCTGCTCATCCAGCTCACCCAGCGCACGGTCACGCTGCGCCAGGCGCAGCTCGATGCCCTCCCGCTCCTGAGTCCGCTGCGTGATCCGCTTGCCAAGGTCATCGTGGATCTCGGTGCCGCAGTTACCGAATTGCAGAAAGAAAACGCAGGGCTTGCACGCGAAATTGCGGAGATCCGCGTGCGCGTGGCGCGTCGCTGATGATGAGGGTAATCGTGGGCTCCGCGAAGTTTCATGTTTGAGCGAGCCCGGGGGCGAGCGAGTTTGAAACTTCGCGGCAGCTTTTCTTTCGCCATTTCTTTTCGCTGCCGAAAAGAAATGGCACGCGAAGCGCCCTCACGGAAGTGCCGACCCGGCGTCAGCCGTCTTAGCTATGTCGCTCTTCGACTACGCTCAGAGTGACATAGCCTGTCATGCTTCGACGGGCTCAGCATGACAACACGGGGCGTCCCTCGTTACGAAATCCGTTCCACGGATTTCTACTCGGGATGACATAATTTTATGCAACTTTGCACTCACGTTCATCTTTTTTTACACACATGGGCACCGCCCTCGCTCTTGGGAGAACGAAGGCGGTTGCTGCAAGGCCCATGGTGGTCACCACAACCACCAATACCGATAGGTGCGGCGGTAGCTGTAGTGGTACCCGCCGTACCAGTAGGAGTTGTTGTAGTACCCGTAG
>CAZFBZ010000063.1:0-6893 GCA_964517345.1 uncultured Candidatus Peribacteria bacterium
AGCGCCAGCAGAGCGCCGAGAGCGTCGCATCGGTCGTGTGCGACCTGATCGAAGAAAAAGTCACCGCCCCGACGGGCGCCAACGTGGAAGTGGCGGGCGGGCTCGTGGCCCGCATCGAGGAGATGGGGTGATGCTTCAGGCGTCGATCGGCCGCATCCGCAGGTATGCGGCTTCGAAGGCGGCGGTCTGCGCGCCGATGCTGTGTTTCTTCGCCCAGGCGCGGCAGTCTTCGGCGCGGATGCGGTTCTCCTCCAGCACGCGTCGCATGCGCTCCGCGACCGCTTCGGCGTCATCCGGGTCGGCGACGTAGCCGGAGATCCCGTCGTCGATCGCTTCCCTGCAGCCCGAGCCGTTGGGACCGATGACCGGGATGCCGCGGGCGTTGGCCTCCAGAAAGACCATCCCGAAGCCCTCGAAGTTGATGCCATCGGGCTTGCTGAGCATCACGAACAGGTCCGCGTGCTTGTAGGCCTCTTCCACGTCGCTGCGGCTCACGTGTCCGCGCAGCGTCACGTTCGTCTCCAGTCCGCGGTCGCGGATCGTCTCGCGGATGCGCTGGATGTACGGATGCTCCTCGCGGAAATCCCCGATGATATCCAGGTGGAAGGGGACAGAGCTGCGTCCCTTGAACGCGGCGCACGCCTGTACCAGTTCCAGCACTCCCTTGCGCGGTTTCACCATTCCGACGAACAGCACCCGCTTGGGCTCGCCCTCCGCGCTGGCGCTGCGCTCGGTGGGGCGCTCGTCCGTGCCGAGCCTGAACAGTTCTGTGCGCTTCTCCACATCCGCGCGGAGCTCGGGCCCGCAATGCGTCTCGATCGCCGCGAGTGCCCGGTCGCGCGTGTACATGCTGCACGCAAGGAGCGCTCCAGCCTTCTTGTATACCGTCTGCATCAGCCCACGCGTCGAGCGGTACTCGAATGGCAGCACGGTGTACGTTCCCAGCAGGATGAGCAGCCACGGCGGCAGACGGCGGAAGCGTCCGGCCATCGGCAGTCCCAGCGCGTATGGCTCGACCGCGACGTGCAGCACGTCGGGCTTCCACTTGCGGATGGCTTTGCGCTCGCGGCGGGCGGTCTTCCAGCGAGCGAACCGCGAATCCACCGCGGCGGTCGCGGCGGGCAGGCCCGTCATCTCCTGGCAGATCGGGCGGGCGGTCGCTTCGTGCAGCAGCGCGAAGACTGTGTGTCCGCGTTCCTGCAATCCCGTGACGGTGTGACGCGCGATGGTGCCCCACCCGTTCTCGGGGTTCAGCGATTCGGCGATGACAAGAATGCGCATCGGGTCGGGGGGACGGACGTCAGTGTAGAGCCTGCACGCGCTTCCATTCCAGTTCGCAGGTCCTGGCAAGTCCCTCGGTCAGTCCGACGCGCGGTTCATAGCCCAGGGCGCGGAGTTTCGTGATGTCCGGGCAGCGGCGATTGGTGCTGCCCTCCGTCTTCTGGCCGGGTTGCAGCTCGATTGTGACGCCCATCGCAGCGGCCATGCGCTTGGCGAGATCCGCGATCGTCACCTCCTCGGGGTTCCCCAGGTGATAGAGCTGGCCGTTCTCGCCCTTTTCGGCGATCCGCACGATGCCGTCCACGGCGTCATCGATGTAACAGAACGCCCGCGTCTCGCTGCCGTCGCCCTGGATCGGGAACGCTCCTCCGCCGGACTTCTTCAGTTCCCCGAGACGCGCCACGAACTGCGGGATGACGTGCTCAGAGCCCATGTCCGGGCCGTAGATGTTATGGGGGCGGAAGATGACGGCCTCCACGCCCTTGCGGGCCAGGTAGTGCAGCGCGAGCAGCTCGCCGATGATCTTGCCGCCGCTGTACGAGAAGCGCGCGTTTTTGATATCCGGGACGATGATGCGCTCGGCCTCGGTCGTCGGGACGTGCGTGGGCGTCTGATACACCTCGGACGACGATGCCAGCAGATAGCGCCTGCACTTGTGCTTAATGGCCGCGTCCATCGTGTGCATCGTGCCCTTCACCGCCACCTCCAGCACGCGGTCCGGGTGCTTGTAGAAGTTCTCGGTGCCGTTCACGGCGGCCAGGTGATACACCAGTTCCATCCCCGCGGTCGCCCGGTCCACATCGTCGTAGATCCGCACGTCGCCCTGCACCATGTCGAGCTGCTTGGCGATATCGGCAAGGCGCGTCGGGACGCCGCGCGAGTAATCGTCCATCACACGCACCGTGTGGCCGTCCGTCACGAGTCTGCGCACGAGCGCGCTGCCGATGAAGCCCGCGCCGCCGGTGACGAGGATTTTAGTCATTGCCGACGCCGCCGTAGTGGATGCCCGATACCGCTTTGATCTCATCCGGATCGTACATGTGCCAGCCGTCGATAAACACGGCGGGTTTCTTCAGAAGCGGCAGGAACGCGTGAATATCCAGTTTCTCGTACACCGGGTGATTCGTCATCATCACTGCCGCGTCGGCCGCCATGAAGCCTTCTTTCAGCTCGACGACGCGCACGCCGGTCTTCTCCATGTGCTCTTTGTTCGCGACCGGATCGTGGGCGATCACGGTGCATCCGGCCGCCATCAATCCCTTCACCAGCGGCACCGATGGCGAGTCGCGCATGTCGGATGTTTCGGGCTTTCCTTTGAAGGCCATGCCGAACACGCACACCGTCGCAGTCTTCGGATCTTTGCCGGCCTTCTTGAGCAAGCCGAGGATTTTCTCCACGACGTGGCCGGGCATGCTCTCGTTGATCTCGCGCGCGACACGGGCGAGCTTGGGTTCGTAGCCGTACTTCTCGCCGACCTGCAGCAGGATGAACGGGTCTTTGGTGAGACACGTGCCGCCGACACCGGGGCTCGGCGCGGGGACGTGATTGCGCTTGTAGCCGAAGTTCACGGCGCGGGCGAGTTTGACCATGTCGATGCCGATGCACTCGCACAGGCGCGCCATCTGGTTGGCGTAGGCGAAGGTCAGGTCGCGGTAGCTGTTATCGATAATCTTGGCCATTTCGGCCGATTCGATGCCTTCCACCTCCACCGTCACCGGCGTCAGTTTGCGGAAGAGCTTCTCCGCTCGTTCCACGTCCGCGCCGCCTTTGTACCCGCCGATGATCTGCGGGAGTTCGCGCAGTTCCTCCAGTGCGCGACCGGCGACGAGACGCTCCGGGGCGAAGACGAGATAAAAATCCTCACCGGCTTTCATGCCACTCTCTTTCTCCAGGTGGGGGAGGACGATCTCGCGCGTGGTGCCGACCGGAACCGTCGAGCGCATCACGACCAGGTCGCCCTTCTTGAGCATCGTGCCGACCATCGAGGACGCGCTGGCGACGTAATCCATGATCGGACGGCGGGTATCCGGGTCCACAGGCGTGCCGACGGCGATGATGTAGATGCTGTGCGCTCCTTTCTCCAGCTTGTCGCTGACCGTCAGGCGCTTGCCGAGATGGCGGTCCAGATACATCTGCAGTCCCTGTTCCTCGAAGTGGCTCTTGCCCGCCTTGAGGCTCTTGAGGACGTTCGGACTAGCGTCGACGCCTGTCACCGTGAAGCCGACGTCCGCGAAGGTAGCGGCAAGCGGCAGTCCGACGAACCCGAGGCCGACGATGGCGATCGTCTCACTGAGCACGGCGTCCTCTCCGGTGTGCGGCTTATCAGGGGTCATGGATGGCTTCTGGAAGGGAAAAGTCTGATGTAGCGAGTCTAGAGGTCCGCGCGCGGACGGGTCAACGTTCAGAGCGACAGATAGGTCCGGCCCGCGGCTTCAAACGGTGTGTGATCAAATGCGGACTTGAGATCGTAGAAGACGCCGCCTGGAGTGAGCGAGGACGTGTACGTCTCCGGACTGACTGCCAGCAGCTCGCGGTGGGGGACAAGCAGGAGGATGGCGTCATATGGATCCTTGCCGAGAATGCCCGGCGTGAGCGACAGGCGCTTGATCTCGGTGTCGCCCACTTGCGGATCGTGCACCTCCACTGCGCATCCGGCCTTCCGCAGGGCGTCGATCACGTCAAAGACTTTGCTGTTCCGGAGATCCGGGATGTTCTCTTTGAAGGTGAGGCCCAACACCAGCGCGCGCGGGTTCCTGCGGCCGGGGAGCGCTGCGACCGTGCGCTGCACAACGTGCGCGCCCATACCGTCGTTGATCTTCCGTCCCGCGCTGATGAGCGCCGTGTCCATGCCGAGCTGCCGCGCCTTCTCCACCAGGTAGTACGGATCAACGCCGATGCAGTGCCCGCCGACGAGACCGGGCTGGAACTTGAGAAAATTCCATTTTGTGCCCGCGGCGGCCAGGACGTCCTTGGTGCGGAGATCAAGTTTTCCGCAGAGCACGGCGATTTCATTGATGTACGCGATATTCAGGTCCCGCTGGGCGTTCTCGATCGCCTTGGCCATCTCCGCCACCTTGATGCTCGGCGCGCGGTGGATGCCCGCGGTCACGATCGATCCGTACAATTCCGCAAGCGTCTCCAGTGTTTTTTCATCTTCGCCCGCGACGATCTTCACGATCTTGTCGATGGTGTGTTCCTTATCGCCGGGGTTCACGCGCTCCGGCGAGTAGCCGAGCCAGAAATCCTTGCCGCGCGTGAGTCCGGATTCTTTTTCCAGGATCGGACCGCAGATGTCTTCCGTCACGCCCGGGTACACGGTCGACTCGTACACGACGATCATGCCTTTCTTCAGATGCTTGCCGACTGTCCGGCTTGCGCTCTCCACCAGCGACAGGTCCGGATGATTGCGCTCGTCCACGGGCGTCGGGATCGCGAGGATGATGACCTCTGCCTTCTCCATCACGGCCGGGTCCGCCGAGTATTCGATCGTCACCTGCTCCAGCTGCTCGTCGAGCAGCTCGTTGGTGCGGTCGTGTCCGGCCTTCAGTTCCGCGATGCGCTTCTCCGCGATGTCGTACCCGAGCACCGTGTGACCGGCGCGCGCGAACGTCCAGGCGAGGGGCAGACCGACATAGCCCAGTCCGACGATGCAGATCGTCTGTTTCTTCATCGTGCGGAGTGTAGCAGCCGCGGGCCCTCTTCACCCTCCCCGGAGCGCCCTCTTCAGGGCTTGCAATTTATATGTGTTTATTGTACTTACACACTTAACGGAAGGCTCACAGCCCTCCGTCAGCCCGTTCTGCTCATTCGCAAAGGAGCTGTCCGTGACGACCAGGCCGCCGTTCAAGTGGATCCCGTTCCTGGCCTGCGCCCTGCCGGCCGTCGGCACCCTCGTCGGGATGACGATCTACAGCTGGGACAAGGGTGCTGTGTTCTGGATCCTGCTCGTCCTGTCCGCGCTGGTCGCGGGCATCCTCGGCTACGCGGTCTACGACCACCACACCCGCCGCAGCCGGTAGTCACTGCCTCTCCTGCTCCGCGCAGGACGGCCCCCTCTGTCAGAGACAGGGGGGAGTTCGTCGTACCCGGGCATGACACGGCCCCCTCCTCGCCCTACAATCCCGTGGAATGGCTCGCAAAGTCGCGCTCATCACCGGCATCACGGGTCAGGACGGTTCCTACCTGGCCGAGTTCCTTCTCGCAAAAGGATACGAAGTGCACGGCCTCGTTCGGCGCGCATCCACCTTCAACCGCGGCCGCATCGAGCATCTCTTCTCGGACGTCAACACGCCGAACCTGCCGATCACGCTCCACTACGGCGACCTCGGCGACAGCAGCTCGCTCATGCGCGTGCTGAATCTCGTCCGTCCCGATGAGGTCTACAACCTCGCCGCACAGAGTCACGTCGCTATCAGCTTCGACACACCCGAGTACACCGGTGACATCACCGGCGTCGGCACCACGCGCCTGCTCGAGGCGATCCGCACGAGCAATCTGCCCATCCGCTTCTATCAGGCCAGTTCCAGCGAGCTCTACGGCAAGACGGACGGTAAAGCCCAGAACGAATCCACGCCGTTTTATCCGCGCAGTCCCTACGGTTGTGCCAAGGCCTACGCCTTCTACCTCACCCGCAACTACCGCGAGAGCTACGGAATGTTTGCTGTGAACGGCATCCTCTTCAACCACGAGTCGCCCCGCCGCGGCGAGAACTTCGTCACACGCAAGATCACGCTCTCGCTCGCTCGCATCCTCGCCGGATTGCAGGAGTGTCTGTACCTCGGCAACCTCGAAGCCAGGCGCGACTGGGGCTACGCCAAGGAATACGTGGAAGGCATGTGGATGATGCTCCAGCGCGAGACGCCCGAGGATTACGTCCTCGCCACGGGCAAAGTCAGTTCGGTGCGCGAATTCCTGGAATCCTGCCTGAATGCCGCGGGCATCGCGTGGGAGAAGAAAGGCAAAGGTGAGAAAGAAATCTATGTAGACACGAAGACCGGCAAGACCATCGTCGCCATCGATCCTCGCTATTACCGTCCCGCCGAAGTCGATTTCCTGTGCGGCGATGCGTCCAAGGCGCGCAAGGATCTCGGCTGGGAATCCAAGACCGACGTTGCCGCGCTCGCCCAGCTTATGATCGAGGCGGACTGCAAGACGCTCGGTGTCACACTCCCGCGCTGAATCCGTCTTCCCACTCATGCCTGCCATCACTCTCCAGCGGCTCTTCCTGAGCAAGACCAGCAGCGGACGCATCCAGTTCCTGCGCTACCTCTTTGTCGGCGGCACGTCGGCGGTCATTGACCTGTCCGTATACACAGCACTCGCGGAGTACGCAGGCCAGAACATCTACCTGTCTGCGCTCATCGGTTACACCGTCGGATTCGCCTGGAATCATTTCCTCAGCGTCCTCTGGATTTTCGAGAGCAAGCACGGACGCAAAAAAGAAATCGCCATGGCGTACTCCATCGCGCTCGGAGGACTCCTGTGGACCGAGCTCCTGCTCTTTGCCTTCGCCGATCTTCTGAACATCCAGCACGTTCTCGCCAAAGCGATGACCCAGGTGATCGTCCTCGGCTGGAATTTCGGGATGAGAAAGAAGTTCGTGTTTCAGTGAA
>CAZFBZ010000064.1:0-3890 GCA_964517345.1 uncultured Candidatus Peribacteria bacterium
TATTGCACCACTTTTCCCGGTTTCCACACCTCCTGCGTCCGCCCGGGGCTGCTATGATCCCGGCCGCATGGCAGAGCCGAAGAAACGATTGTCGCTGCGTCTCCCGTCCCTCCGTTCGGCCGGACGCAAAGGGCAGGAACTCTTCCGCCGGGCGACCGGAATGGGTGGAGCGGCGGCGCCGAAAGGCACTCCGGCCGGATTTCCTCGCGGCGAGCACCGCATTCCTACAGTGACGGGACACGTCACCGTGGGCAGCGTTGCACGGTCCTCATTGGCAGTGCTCGGCATCCTCGCGGGCATCCTCCTGATCGTCATGCTGAACCGCGTCATCATCCTGCTGATGCTGGCGATCTTCATCGCGGCGGTCATTGATCCCGGCGTCCGGTGGCTGCGGCGTTTCGGCGTCCCGCAGAGCCTCGCGATCCTGCTTCACTACGCGGTGTTTCTGTCGCTCGGCGCGTATCTGCTCCTGTCGCTTCTGCCCGTCATCGCCAAGCAGGTCGGTGAAATCGCCGTGCTCGCGAATGCCGAGGTGCAGCGCCTCCTCACCGAACGCACCGTCGAACTGCCGTTCATGTCGCATGCAACCAACGTCCAACTGACGGCGATGCTGCGCACGACGCTGCACAACATGGATATCGGCAATTTCCCGGATGCGCTTGAAAAGCTGAGCGAGAACATCGCCACGGCGGCTTCGGGTTCGCTGCAGTTCGCCGCGCAGCTCGCCCGGTCGGCGATGCTCTTCCTCTTCGATGCGTTCATCGTGCTCCTCTTCGCGTTCTTCATCCAGATGGAGCGCGAACGGAACTACCGCTGGATCAAGCAATTCATTCCCGGAAAGTACTGGGCGTACATGGACGCCCGCCTGGAGATGATCGATGAAAAACTCGGACAGTGGATGCGCGGACAGATCCTGCTGTGTCTCTGCATCGGCCTGATGGTGTTCGTGGCACTCACGATCCTGCGCGTACCGTATGCCCTCACACTGGCGCTGCTGGCGGGCTTCACGGAATTCATCCCCTATCTTGGCCCCATCATCGGGGCGATACCCGCCATCCTCATCGCCACCGTGAGCGGCGGCATCGGCTGGGGTCTTGTGGTCTTCGGCGTCTACTACGTCGTACAGATGCTGGAGAACAACTTCATCGTGCCGCTCATCATGAAAAATGCCGTCGACATGCCCGCAGTAGCCATTATGGTCGCGATGCTGATCGGCATCAGTTTCCCCGCCGTGCTGCATCCCGTGCTCGGCATCCTCATTTCGATCCCGCTGGCCAGCGTCATCGGTATTTTCCTGGAGGATCTCCGTGCCTGGCATATCAGCAGGTCCAAAGAGGCATGACCTGTATACTGCATTTATGAATATCTTCCTCCGCTTCCGGCTTCTCGCGGCAGTCGCCGTCCCGCTCACCCTGCTCCCGGCCCTCGCCGAGGCCAGATACGCCTACACGGTCACGGCATCGGGACAGACAGTGCTGAAAACGAGCGTCACGCGCCCGTCCAACCGCCGCAAGCCGCCCGAGAAGAAGATCGTCGAGCGCGAGCGCGAGACGCTGCGCAACTGGCAGCGCCGGACCGACGTGAAAAACATCGCCAACGCCGTGTTTTTCTACAAGAAGGCGCACAAGTACGAGCTGCCCCCCGGCATCCCGCTGGATACACCGATGGAGATCTGCGCGACGAATGCCAGGGACTGCACCGGGATGGTGGACTTCCGGGGACTTCTGAAGAGCTACTTAAATCCGCTGCCACGCGATCCGCAGGCACCCAAGGGGGGCGACGGCACGGGCTACTTCATCTATCGTGACTGGAAAGAGAAGATATACGTCTCCGCCCCCAGCGCCGAGGAGGGCTGGAGGATCGTCGAGCAGCACTGAGCAGCCGATGACGGAAACGGGAGATCTTGCGCCGGAGGCGGCAACAAGCGATGATTAGCGAAACGCTATGCGCCGTTTCCTCGCATCCGCCTGGTTCCCGTTCGTGATCGCCCTGCTCTGCGCGGGCGTATCCGCGACGTCTTTCGCACTGCTCAAGCCCGAGACACCCCTGGGCAACTCCACCCTTCAGCAGGCTGTCGATATCGGCGGATGGGTGGTCGGACCAGCGATGGCCCTCTTGTCGTTCATCCTCATTGGCATCCTCAATCTGCTCCGCCGGATGCTGCGCATCCGCAAGGTCGCCCTGCTGCATCCTCTCGTGATCGTCGCCGGTTTTCTGCCCTGGCTCGTCATGAGCTGGCAGATCACCGACGAACCGCGTCACATCGAACTCGCCAGCGCCGTCATCGATTTTATCGCCCGCCCGATGCTGTGGGGCGCGCTGACCGCCGTTGTCGCCACCCTGTTACTCTCGATCCCGCTTCTCATCCCCGCCAAAAAAACGTGATGCGCCGCCTGCCCATCATCACGCTGCTGCCCGCGACCCTGCTCCTCTCCGGATGCCTGGGAGAAGTGATGGAAGTGCTCTGCGCGACCTCTCCGGACAGCGACCACTGCTATCAGGCGGCGGCGATCCAGCAGGAAGATCCCGACACGTGCGATAAGGTCACCGGAAAGGATTTCACAGGCAGCAACCCGCCCAAGGACAAGTGTTTCCTCCAGATCGCCGAGAACAGCGGCGACCCGAGCATTTGCGACCGGATGGAAGGCGGCTTCATGAGCTACGATCCCAGCGAGTGTCTGGACAAGGTTCTCAGGAACCACACCCCGGAGGAATGTGCGAACGCGGATGATCCGGCCGCGTGCCGCAATTCCTTCGCGAAGCACGGCAAGGGCTGCGGCGACGGCTTCGTTTGGGATGCGACGCAGGCTTCCTGTGAGGCGAAGAAGGATGAACCCCCGTCGAGCGCGGCGGGCGGCACCGACGACCCATTGGCCAGCGAGGCGGTGAAGGAAGATCTGAAAACCATCGGCGACGCCGGAAAGAGCGGCTACATGAAGCTCCTTGAGCGGGATATCGAGAACGAACAGGATCCGGATCGCCTCGCCGGGCTGCAGAAGTACAAGGAATTCCTGGAGGACGCGGGCGAGAAGCTCGAGACCGTGCAGACGAGCTACGACAAGCTGCAGGAGCTGAAGAAGATCTTCCTGGACAGCTACGATCCCAAGGACTCAATCGAGAATATGTCCGCGGGCTCGATTCTCTCCAAGGGTTTTGGTGACCGCCTCAAGGACAAGCTGTTCGGCGAAGACCCGCCGACCGCCCGTTCGGAAGCCGAGGACGCGTTGACGGTGTACAACAAGATGCTGGAGCGTCAGAAGGACAATGATTTCCTGCAGCAGAGCCGCCTGAACCGCGTGGGCGAGACGGTGATCGGCAACATCAAGGATAAGGCGACCGAGAAGCTCAAGGAATCCGCAGAGGAGATCGCCAAGGGGATCGCCGGCGATGCTTTTGCCGTCGTCGGCATCGTCGACAAGGCGCTGAGTTCGTTCCAGGAGGAAGCACAGAAGGAAATGTTCGTCGGTCTGGCCGCGGCCTACAACCGCCAGCGTGACGGCATCGCTCAGGCTCATCCGGACTGGACGCCGGAGAAGATCCATCAGGCCACCGTCGCGCAGGTGAAGGCGAACCCCTATGAGGACGTCCCGAACAGCGGATTCATCAAGTATGGCAATATCATCGAGAACGGCGATTGCAAGGATGCAGGGAACAATCCCCTCTGCATCGACAATAGAGTGTGGTGGACGGCGCTGGATAAGACCTACGAGAACGCGCACAAAAAACGATAAGGCCCTTCGACTCGCTTTGCTCGCTCAGGGTCATTCGACATCGGCGAACCGTGGCCCGAACCCTGAGCTTGGCGAAGGGTGAGGACCATGAGCGAGGCTCCGCAGAGCCGAGTCGAATGGTGGACGGCGCTGGATAAGACCTACGAGAACGCGCACAAA
>CAZFBZ010000064.1:3990-6615 GCA_964517345.1 uncultured Candidatus Peribacteria bacterium
GAGCCGAGTCGAATGGTGGACGGCGCTGGATAAGACCTACGAGAACGCGCACAAAAAACGATAAGGCCCTTCGACTCGCTTTGCTCGCTCAGGGTCATTCGACATCGGCGAACCGTGGCCCGAACCCTGAGCTTGGCGAAGGGTGAGGACCATGAGCGAGGCTCCGCAGAGCCGAGTCGAATGGTGGACGGCGCTGGATAAGACCTACGAGAACGCGCACAAAGCCAGGCGCTGAGCATGTTCAGCGCGGCAGATAGCCCAAAGCTTTCAGC
The DNA here is from genome assembly GCA_964517345.1 of uncultured Candidatus Peribacteria bacterium. GTDB lineage: Bacteria > Patescibacteriota > Gracilibacteria > Peribacterales > Peribacteraceae > DAISLF01. The sequence continues at coordinate 4,263 of CAZFBZ010000064.1, forward strand.
ACGTCCGCCTGATCGCGCACGAAAGCCCCGTGCCCAAAATACAGGATCCCCAGGCAATCATCGGGAGCAGATTCATATGTGCGCAGACACGCGGATCCGCGGACGACAAGCTCATGGCGATACTTCATATTTTTCATATCTTCAGGAAAATTCTGCACCCAGAAGACAAGCACGAGAAGCAGACATGCCGCCTGCGCGGGGCGGGACATGCGCCGCAGAAGCAGCAGTGCAGGCACAGCCAGTCCGACTGCCATAAGCGCGGCATACCGGGATTCCAGAGCGTAGGACACGCCGAGAGCCGCGCGCGAGATCGCTACGAGCTGTGTGGACAACGCGACAAACAGGATGATGCCCGTCCAGATCGCTGCATTGCGGGACTGCCCCCGGCGGCACCAGAGCTCCACGCACAACGCGACGGTCAGGACCACTATGACCCGCCCCAGATGGAAGGCCCAATAGGGACTGAGTAGCTGCCCCCAGATCACTTCGATCATCTGCAGCCAGCGGCGCCAGGTGGCAGGGTCGGCGGGAGACAGGTGTGCGATGGCCGGTGACGGCGCATAGCGCGACACATAGACCCACAGGCACAGGAGGAACAAGACAGTCCAGACGGCGGCGCGGCGCCAGTCATGTCTGTTCCGCGCGTCCACCAGCAATAGCGGCAGCACGCCGATCCACGTGAGTATGCCGTTGCCGAAAGAGAACGTGGCGATTAGACAGAGCAATGCGGCGGCGAGGAACGCCCGGCGGCTGCGGGGATAGCGCGCGACCAGCGTCACTGCGGCAAGGCAGCAGAACGGAATAAAATAGAACAGGTAGTTCATGCTCCAGATCCACACCTCCCACTGGCGCGAAGAGAAAAAGAGCAAACTGAGCAGGATGGCCGGGAGGAGCAGGCGGTATGATTTTTCATACCCCGGCAGGCTCCGGCTGAGATAGAGAAGCAGGGACAGATCCAGCAGGGCGAGGACAGGCGCCCAGATCAGCTGCAGTCCGATGTTCCAGCGCGTGGTCACCGCCCAGAAAAGATCGACGAGCAGCGGAAAAAAAACGATATGGTCGCTGCCCGGCTGCTTCCAGAAAATCGGATCCCAGGAAAACCGGTGTTCCAGCAGGAAGGTTTTCATCGCAAAGACCGATTCCAATTGTTCCGCCAGCGGCACACGCGCGCCATACCGCCAGGCAATCCAGGCAATCAGGCAGGGCGCCGCCGCGACGGCGATCCAGCCGGATGCGCCCAACAGCCTCCGGAGACGCTCAGAGATCGGCACGGTGGCGGAGAACGGCGACGTAATGGAGCGGCAGGAACGGAAACGGGATGCGATCGATGCGGACAACGGCCAGCGACGGGGGTATCCAGCCGCACAGCATCGATAGGTCTGCATCGTGCAGATGCCAGGGATTCTGAAGCGGCATCACGTCGCGCCCCGGAGAAAGCGACAGCAGCCCCCGCAGCCCCAGCGCGCCGCACAACCGCTTCGCCAGCTTGATCAGGCGCTCATGGGGCACACTGACCGCGGCAGTACCACCGGGCGCCAGCACGCGGGCGATCTCGCGGAGAACCGCGTCGGGATGAAGTGTGTGCTCCAGCACCTCCGAACAAGCGATCTTGTCGAAGAATGCATTTGGAAAATCCAGATGCTCGGCATTCATACGCAGAACCGTCGCGTCTGCGCCAAGGCGGGCGGAAGCGCGTTCGACCATGGAGCGCGAGAGATCCACGCCGGTCTTGCGGCAGGGCGGGAACATCTGGAGCAGGTTGCCATCCCCGCAGCCGATATCCAGCACGCTCTCGCCGGGTGACGGATGCAGCGCGCGCAGAAGCGACCGGAGGCGCCGCGCGCCCGTCATCCGGATGACGGGATTGGAGCTGGTGAAATAGGCGTCCTGATCGTGCTCCAGAGCCAGGCGCTCGTTCCATGCGTCAAACGTAGCCACAGTCGGCATATCGTGCCCTCCGGCCGTGTCCGGCATGGCGCGGCTCACTGCTCCTCCCCCACCGCAAGGGTCACCGCGGTCTTGCCCTCGGCGTCCGAGACGATCAGCGAGAGCACTCGCTCACCCTTCTTGGCGGCAAGCGTGGTGGAGCCCCCGGCGCTCATCGTGCCTTCAATGGACCATCCCTGAGATTGAAGCTGTGTTTTGTAGTACGCCAGGACTTTCTCCGCGCTCTCGGACGTTTGCAGCACGACCATCGCACCCTGTTTGCCCGTCGTCGGATTCATGGAGGCGGAGTACTGGATCTCGGCACCCGGATAGGTCGGCGCGTCCGAAGGCCAGTCCTTCGGCAGCGTGTTGCTGCCGGCATCGTAGGTCCCCTCGCTCGTCTCCACATGCACCGTGCCGTCGCGGC
>CAZFBZ010000065.1:0-6288 GCA_964517345.1 uncultured Candidatus Peribacteria bacterium
CCAATGCGCCGCTTCCCTCTCGTCGCGCTGATGCTCCTGCTGCTGGTCCCCGCCCTGGCGCGGGCTGAGCAGACCGAGACATGGGATTTCAAGGCGTCGCAGGTGCCAGGCGAATGGGACGTGAGCGGATGGGCGACGGTGACGCCGGATACCGCGGGTTTGCATATCAACAGTCCGGTGGAGGGGCGCATGTTCCGCGAATTCACATTCCCGCAATCGATGGAGACGGTGCGGTTCGTGTTCCTGCAGGCCAAGGCCTCTGACGCGATGTTCCTGTGGCGGCCGCGCAGCGCGACCGCACCCAACATCTACGTGCAGCTGCCCTTTACGCTCCAACCCGACCAGAACGGCCGGGCAATCGCCGAATTCGATATGAATGCATTCCCGGAGTGGGATGGAAAGATCGGACGCATTGGCTTCGCGCTGGACGCCAACTCGGACACCTATCTGCAGGAAATTTCCTTCGGTCACTGGACCCTGGGCGAGAAGCTCGCCGAGGCCTGGAAATCGTTCTGGATCTTCGATGAGATCCACGCGTACTCCATCAACTTCCTCTGGGGACCGCTGATCACGCTCAATCCCGTGGGACGCGCGCAGCTCTTCACAACCCTTCCGCCCAACGGCTGGTCCATCAACCGCTTCCTCTATGTATTCCTGGGACTCGTCGCCGCTGCCACGCTCCTGCATTGGGCGATCGGCGGGCGGCGCTCGCGGAGCATCACCCTGAAGCCATTCGGAACTTTTCCGCTTCATACAGGGCTCTTCCTGCTCTGCTTCGGTGTCGCCTGGGTGGGCTACGACCTGCGTATGACCGCCGAACAGCTGTCGTATGTGCAGAAAGACTGGAAGACATGGATCACCGCGCCTCCCGGCGAGCGCACGCTCCGCGATATCGGCAATCTGCTGGATATCACGCTTGTCAGCCAGCAGGCACTGAAGGAACAGCCGCGCTACGGACTGCTGTTGCCGCCCGGCGCCCACGTGGGACCGATGGTGCGCTATCACACGTATCCGAGTCTTCCCGCCGGGCCGCAGGATGACCTGAGTGCAGTGAAAACCTGGTTCGTGTTCGAGCGCGGGGACATCGTGGAGAATACGAAGGGCGAGCTGGTGATTGACGGGAAACCGCTGACGCCTCCGGGCACGGTCCTCCGGCGCTTCAACGAACGTTCATTTATCTTCCACACCGCCCCGTGATCGCGACGATTCTCTGGCTCATCATCGGCCTGCTCCCCTCTGCGCTCGCGGGCTGGCTTGCCGTGCGCCTGCTGGAACGCGAGACGCTGGTGCTGTGGCGCGCGGAACGATGGGCGATGGCCGCCGCGCTCGGCCCGACGATGGTGATGTACATCGCGTTCCTGCTGCATGTGACCATCGGCCTGCCACTCTCGCTCACGGGATACATGACGGCCCACGCGCTTTGCCTGCTGCCACTCACGCTCTTCTGGGTGCTGCGCCGGGACTCACCCACCCGCCGCATGGTGCAGCCTGCACCACCCTCATCGCGCATGCCGCTCGGCCTCGCGATCCTCCTGGGGTTGCTGCTCGTCGTGTCGTCCGTGAAGATCGTCGGCCTCTCGCTGCCGCTGTTCCTGACGCCGACCTACTATGACGACAGCATTGATAACTGGAACTACCGCGGCCGCGTCTTCTACGAAGCGCAGAAGATCGAGCTCACGCTCCCGCCCGATGCGGCACCCGGCGGCATCAGTTCGTATCCACCCTCGCTACCCATGATCAAAGCCTGGCTGGCGACGATCCATGGCGGCTGGGACGAAGGGCTCATCAACGGCCTGCACATCGTGTGGTTCGGCTCGATCCTCGTGCTTCTCTTCTGCGCGCTGCGCCGCAGGGTTTCGCTCGGCTGGAGCCTGCTCGGCGTGTACCTGCTCTGTTCGCTGCCGCTGTTCATGACCCAGGCATTCGCGGCATACGCGGATGTGTTCCTCGCGGCTCACCTGTTCTGCGCCATCCTCGCGCTGGTTGCCGCGGGACAGAGCACGGAGAAAGCCACGGCGCTCGCGTTCTTCCGTATCGCAGCGCTGCCGCTGGCCCTCCTCGGCTTCGCCAAGAACGAAGGACTGATCCTCTATCTGCCGCTCCTGCTGGCCCTCGGCGCGTGGGCCATGTGGAAGCTCCGGCGCGCGGGGACGCTCACGACGCGCGATATCGGAGGCGCGGTGCTCTGGATCGTCATCCTGGTTCTCGTCGTCTGCGTGCCGTGGATTCTCTACAAGCGCATGAACGGCCTTACGTTCGGCAACGCAAAGTCCATCAGCGACATCCAGCTCGGCTGGCAGCCGCACGCCCTGCTCTCCATCACCATCAACACGCTCTTCGAGGCGAACTGGCTGCTGTTCTTCCCGCTCCTGGGAACACTGCTGATCCTGCGTGCACGGAGCGTGACTCGGTCGCCGCTCGCGCTGCTCGCGGGCTTCCTGCTTGTCGCGTACTGCGCGCAGCTCTTCCTGTACCTCTTCACGGGTCTGTCACAGGAAGCGATCCGTCAGACAGGCTACGCCCGGGGGCTGATTCACCTGATGCCGGCGGCCTGCATGCTGGCGATCCTGTTGCTCAAAGAGGCTCTCGGACCGCCCGACGGGCAGCGTGGACTGCTCAGTCGCCTATTGCACCACGATTGATGCAAAAGTGAATCTGCGTCCCGCGGCGCTAGGCGCTATCCTGAACGCGATGCATCACCACGCCGCATTCATCGGACACCAGCCGCACATCAGCCTTGCGGAACTCGCGGCCTCCGTCCCGGGTTTTTCGCTGGATGGATTGGTGGAACGTTCGGCCGTGCTCTTCGGCTCCTCGGAGATGCTCGGTCCGGAGTTCCTGGATACCCTCGGCGGCACCGTGGTGCTTGCGCGGAGACTCGGCGACGGCGCGGAGATGGCGATGGACGAGATCCCGCAGCTGCTCCAGAAACAGGTCGCCGGCGTGAAGGGCAAAGTGACCTTCAGCATCCGCTCCAGCGGACTCTCGCCCGATGTCATCCGCGACCTCTACCGTGCCTGCAAGAATCATCTGAAGAAACACGGCCGCCCGTCGCGCTACGTCGGCAACGAGCGCAAGCCGGCCGCCTCGGTGCTGCTCCGCGACAGCGGGCTGATCGACGGCAAAGGCGGCTGCGAGATCTGCGTGATCAAACATGACAAAGTCCTGTGGGTCGGCGTCACGACGGCCGCGCATGACATCGATGCGTACACCAAGCGCGACATCGAGAAGCCCGTGCGCGACACGACCGTCGGCCTGCTCCCCCCCAAGCTCGCCCAGATCATGCTGAACCTGGGCCACTGGCTGGTGCGCGAGGAGTGCGCCCATGCGGGCAAGCCCGTCCCCAAGACGCTGACCGTGTTCGATCCGTTCTGCGGCACGGGCGTGATCCCGCTGGAATGCCTGATGCGCCGCTGGAACGTGATCGCGTCCGACAAGGCGGAGAAGGCGATGCTCGGCACCAAGAAGAACATCGAGTGGATCCGCAAGCAGGAAGATATCTCCAAGACCGCGGTGCTCACGGCGGTGTGGAAGCAGGACGCGACCAAGCCGTTCTCGCCCCCCGCGCAGCCCGACATGATCGTCACCGAGACGAGCCTGGGTCCCGCGCTGCGCAGCCGACCGACATCCAAGGACACGCAGGACATGAAGTCCGACAGCGAGAAGCTGGAAGAGGCCTTCCTGCGCAACGCCGCCGCAACGCTCACGGGCGCGCCGGTCGTCTGCACGTGGCCCGTCTGGTACTACTCGCGCGGCCCGGTCCGCCTGGAGCGCGTCTGGGACAAGCTCGCGTCCATCGGCTACGAAGCCGTGCTGCCGCCGGGGATCGTGTCGACCGAGCGCGCGTCGCTCCTCTACCGCCGTCCCGAACAGTTCGTGGGACGCGAGATCGTGCTGCTGCGACCGCTGCGCAAACACGCAGCTCCGGCCCCCGTGCCCAAAGCCGCCGCAACGGAAACGGCCAAACCCGAGACCTCCAAGATCGCCGCAAAGCCCGCGCTCAAGGCCAAAACGGAGACTCGGGAGAAGCCCAAGCCTAAGGCAAAAAAAGCCAAGCCCCGCCTCCTCTTTCCGTTCAAGTTCAAAGGGAAGACGAAAGGCGCGGCCAAAAAAAGGCGTTGAACCGACCGGCTCTTCGGCCGCCCTCCCATGCTCCTCTCTCCGTCCACGAAAACGGCCCTCGTCCGGATTCCCGTGGCGCTCTTTTGCCTCTGGCACGTGTTTGCGATCACGGTCTATGCAACCCCCGAACCCGCGAAGGATCCGGTGAGCGAGGCGGTGCGCATGTACCTGTTGCCGATCGTGCGTCCGTACATCCTGAGCCTGAGCGTGTGGCAGCAATGGAACCTGTTCTCCCCTCTGCCGATCTATACCGCCACCAACTATGAGATCCAGGTGAAGCCGTCGGGACGGCATCCGTGGAGCGGGCGCTTCATGATCGACATGGAAGCGCTCGGCTGGTGGCGCAACGCCGATGAAATGTCCGGCCTGCGACAGCTGCAGGATGATCCGGAAGGGTACCGACCCATCTGGGAACGCTACATCCAGAGCTACTGCGCACCACTCGGCCTCCCGCCGGGAAGCCGCGTCCGCGTGATCTTCCATACATACGAAATGCCCATCCGCAAACCCGGTCAACCGCTCGACTGGTGGCGCGGCTGGGTGCCCGAGTGGAATCCGGAAACCGGACCCGAAACGACGTGTCCCGGCCCGGCTGACGGCGTCTCACCCATCCTTTTCCTCAAGCAGCCATGATCCGCCTGTGGCGCCGCATCGAGGCCTTCCTGTTCGAACCCGTCAGCGCGACGACATTCGGCGTCATGCGCGCGGCGTGGGCGTTCGGCGCGGCCTTCCCCCTGCTGCTCAAAGCTCCGGATATCGTGCGCTACTACAGCGATGCGGGCATTCTTCCGCGCTCGCTCGTCCCGCTCATGATGCGAGAGGAGTATCGCTATACCGTCTTTTCGCTCAGTGGTGATCCCCGCTTTGTGATTGCGGTCTATCTGGTCTTTCTGGTCGCGGCGTTCTGCCTGATGATCGGCTGGAAGCCCCGGCTCTCGATGCTCGTCACGTATGTGCTCTTCTGCAGCTTCAACGAGCGCAACACCATGCTGGTCGCGGGAGGCGAAACGATCCTGCGCACGACCGGCTTCATCCTGCTCGTCGCCCCGGGTATCCAGGCATTCTCCGTCGAGCGGCTGAAGAAGCAGTGGAAGCAGTGGCGGCAGACGCGCTCGCTCTTGCCAGCAATGCAGATGCCGATGTGGCCCAAACGTCTGCTGCTCTGGCAGCTCTTCCTGATCTACATTCTGACATGGTGGAGCAAGCTGCTGGGAGAGATGTGGCATGACGGCACGGCGCCTGCGGTCGTGCTGATGAGCTCGATTTTCCGGCGCTATGACGGGGTAATCATGGAATTCGTCGCGGGCTTCTCGCCGATCGCGGCTTACGCGATTCTTCTCTACGAGCCGCTGTGGTTCCTGATGCTCGTGCCGCGGAAATGGTGGGAGAATATTCCGCTGCTGCGCGGCGGCCGCGTGCGGCGCCTGATCCTCGCCGGCGGGTTCCTGTTTCACTTTTCCATCTGGCTCTTTATCCGCGTCGGCGCATTCCTGTTCGCCGAAACCGCCGCGTACTTCGGCATGCTGATGGAGGAGGACACGGAATGGCTCAAGCGGAAACTCAACCGCAAGTGGTCGGGGAAGATCAGCGTGCTCTACGACGGCGACTGCGGGCTCTGCCAGCGCTCGGTGTTCTCGCTCCGGATACTCGACTGGCTGAACCGCCTGGAGCCGCGCGACTTCCGCAACCCGGCCGATCGCCGCGCCTCGGTGCCGGAGCTGACCCTCCAGGAGCTGGACAAGTCGATGCACATCCGCATGCCGGACGGGAGGATGGAGAAGGGTTTCCGGGCCTTCCGCGAGATCGCCCGGCACCTGCCGCTGACGTGGCTGATCGCCCCGCTCTTGTCCCTGCCGTTTGTCGAACCGGTGGGAGAGAAGGTGTATGCAGGAATCGCGGCCAGAAGAGCAAAATGCACCCATGAGAGTTGCAGCCTCTGATGGACAGGAAGCCCGTTTGTTGACCTAGCCCTAGCCGTTCCCGTGGTCTATACTCGCGCGGCGTCCCGATCTTTTTCGCGTCGGACGCCGATCGAGGCTGTGCTCCGCAGGGCGGAGCACAGGAAAAGAAAAGCTCGGTCCCGCAGTCGTTCTTTGCACCATCCTCACACGTTCCCCTGTAGCTCAACGGTAGAGCACCTCGCTGTTAACGAGGGGGTTACTGGTT
>CAZFBZ010000066.1:0-5999 GCA_964517345.1 uncultured Candidatus Peribacteria bacterium
TCGAGGAGGACGACGTGGACCCGACGACGCTGAACGAGGAGCAGCAGGCGAACCTCCGGGCCAAGATCGAGGAGGTCGGGGCGGCCGAGGCCAAGGTGCTCGCATGGCTCAAGGCCGACGCGATCAGCTCGGTCCGGGTCGCCGACCTCGAACGCTGCTACGCGGAGCTGGACCGCTTCGCCGCCAAGGGCGGTGCCGCATGAGGATCATCCCGTGCGAGCAGGGAACGCTGGATTGGGTGACGGCACGTCTCGGCATCCCAACCGCCTCGCAGTTCCACCGGATCATCACGCCACGCGGAAGGCTGTCGTCCCAGGCGCAGGCGTACATGAACGAGCTGCTGGCCGAGCGGATCATCAACCAGCCCGCCACGGCCGAGACCTCAAAGTGGATGGAGCGGGGGAAGGCGCTCGAGTCTGAGGCGGCCGACTGGTACGCCATGATGGCCTCGTGCGAGCCTGTGCGCGTCGGCTTCTGTCTGCACGACGAGGTGAATGCCGGGGCGTCCCCTGACCGTCTGATCGGCGACGACGGGCTGCTCGAGGTGAAGTGCCCGACCGCGGCAACCCACATCGGCTACCTGCGGTCTGGCATCGGCGCGGAGAGCGATCACTGGGTTCAGGTTCAGGGCCAGCTCTGGGTGACGGGCAGAGCATGGGCTGACGTGCTCAGCTACTGCCCCGGCATCTCGCCCGCGGGCTTCGTGGTTCGCGTGTACGCCAGTCCGGATGCGACCCTGGTCGGCGAGGCCGTGCGGTCGTTCTCGATCGAACTGGAATCGGCGTACCACGATCTGCTCAACAAGGTGTCGGCGGAAGGGCTGGGAGCCCTTGGCGGGAGGGATCCCGCCACCGCCTAATTTCGCCGCCCTATCCGGCTCGGATGGCCTTCACGGGGACACGAGATCGTGAGTGAGCCGGGCGGGCGGCACCAGTCTCGCGACGACCGGGGCTTCGGGGAATGGAGCGGATTCAACGAGGGGTTGGGTGCCGCTGGGGGCTGCCGGGGACCAACGGAGGCGAGAAGTCCGGGAGGCGCGAGCAACGCGGCCAGATATGAGGCGGTCAGATGCGGGCTCGCGCCGAACGGACGAAGCGAACGAGAAGTGACCGCGCGCGGCGTGGAAGGACACGCAGGCACCGGAACTGACGGTGGCTGGACGATGGCGAGGGAGTCAGTAAACCCGAATCGCCTAAAGGACTAGCCGGTATCAAGCCCGGCCGCGCGGTCACACTGAAAGGAGCAGTGAGATGACTGAGCAAGAATATCGAGACGCAGTGTACGCGGAGGCTAAGAAGATCAGCAGTCCCGAAGAACTCTCCAACTTCATCAAGCGTCTAAGCGACTACCAGCACGACTACGGAACAATTGTGTATGCGTGTGCCGCCGCTGGCATGGCCGCTTGGCGCGTCGTGGACAAGTCTCCACAAGGCGGGATTACCGGATTCCAAGCCGGGTGCGTGATGTGGGAAACAGTGAAGGACTTGGGTATGTTCTCCGAAGGGCCGCTCAAGATTCTCGACTTCGACAATATTCGTTTCCCACAATACGACGACTCGTGGGGGGTGTCTTTGTCCCGGGAATCAGCAGCCGTCCTGTCGGAGCGCGCAAAATCATTCTTGGATAACAACCGCGATTGCAACAAGTCGGTACTGACTCGCAATAAGAACATCGCGGCGGGGAAGTTCCCAGCGTTCGTGACAATCACAGACCGATGAAGCAGCCGAGCGAGAAGGCGATGCACCGTGCAGCGCAACTGTGGTGCGAGCCGGAGCACGCGAGCAAAGAGATGGATTCGGCACTTGCCATGTCCATCGCCCTCGCCCTCGACGCCTTCGCGGCCGAGGCGGTGAAGGCAGAGCGGCGAGTCCTGTTAGGCGCCGTGATCGAACAGAAGAAGCTCGCTGACAAGTCGAGCAAGAACTGGAGGTCGTTGGATCGTCCCGGATGGCATACGGCAAGGGCACTAGCATACGAATGGGTCGCCGCCGTGATCCGCGCACGCGGGAAGGAGTGACGAGATGAACGACGGGCAGGTCAGGCAGATCGTGCTCGCGATCCGCGCGCACGCGCGGGCGATGGTGGCCGGGCGATTGTGGGCACAGGCAGAAGCGGGAACCGATGTGAATCATGTCGTCGCGGATGCCGACACCCTTCTAGAGGCGCTGTCGGCGAGCAGTGGGGGAGAACATGGCGGGGCCGGAATCCCGGGTGGCGGGAAGCCAGAACACGCGGCCGGCCCGGGCGACGAACTAACCGCAACTCCCCCGCTGTCCGCCGATGCTGTAGCCGACGCCTACGGGCTGAACGAGTACGAGACCGTCACCGTGCGACGGGACGATCTCCGGATGTTGCTAGAGCGACACGGCTCTCCGCGGTTTCCTCACGCGCCGGAGTGGTTTTTTAGGATCAGAGAGGCGGTGGGCCGATGAGCGCGAAGGACGATCTGGCGTTCGTGAAGCGGAGTCAGCGCGCATGGCTGGAGCCTGGTGGACTAGAAATCACCGAGAACATGTCACGCCTTCTCGCCCTCGCCGAGCGCGGCGCTCGCTTCACGCCCGAGCACGAGGCCGAGTTGAAGGCGTGGCGCGTCGCGGACGATGAGGGGCGCGAGCCATGCGACGATGGAGGGGCTTTCGAGTCGCTAGCCTCAGAGGCGCGGCGACTTCGCGCCCTGAACGAGCGGCGCGAGAAGGAGGGCGAGCGATGAGCGATACACGCGAGCGATGTGTCCACGGCTGGGTGGACCCAATGGAGTGGTGTACGTCGTGCATGGCGGCCCGCATCGCCGACCTAGAGGAAGCGGCGCGCCGGTACTTCAACGCAGACGGTTCCGTGTCACTCATGGTCTCGGCAGAGGCCGTGGTCGAGGCGCGCAAAGCTGCTGCTCTCCGCATCGCCGAACTCGAAGCGCAGGTCCGCGAGCAGCGCGAGGCGCTGAAAGTCGCAGGTGACGCTCTGCGGTGGCTCGTGAACGTCGTTTGCGGAGTCGGGAAGTCTGGCGACTACCCGTCAATCAGCGAGGACGGTGCCGCCGTGGACGCTGCAAAGTCCGCTCTCGCCCACCCGCTGATCGGGGGCGCGAAGTGAGAGCGCGCGTGATGCTGATGGTCAGAAAGCACAACAACGCCCCTGCCGTATGCTTCGCTCGAGGACCACGCGAGGATGTTGTCGCCATCGCCGCAAGATTCGGAACCAGGGTGCAACGCGCCATGTCATCCGCGCGGGGTTGGTGGCTCGTGGAAGCCGAGTCCGCCGCCGACGCCCGCGAGGTGATCGCGGCATGCGAGGAAGCCGCCAAGGCCGTGCGCGAGGCCGGAGGCGTGTCCTACGACCCGACGAGCACGCGATGGGCATTCGGCCGCGTGCTCGCGCACGGAGGCCGGAAATGACACGCCTTGTATTCGAGGCCGAGTGTGTAGTCTATGCGATGCTGATCGCGGCACGCGAGAACGATGCCGACTGGACGACGATCAACATGCGCATCGCGCGCGAACACGGGGAGAACGCGCTCAGGCGGATCAAGCGGCGCGCGTGGGCCATGCTCGCGCACGGGGTGAAGACGTGAACGAGGACGAGATCCGCAGGGCGTGGAAGGCCGGAGCCGCGATGGGTGCCGCATGGATGACCGGCCACCTAGGGGCGGGCGATGCCTCCGCTGACGAAATCGCCGAGAAATGCGTTCTCGCGGCGGAGTATGCGGATAAGCAGTTCGATGACTGGCGCAACGGCAGGCTCGCGAGCGGGGGGAAGAAGTGAACGACAAAGAACAGGGGTTCGATCAGTGGGCCATTCTCGAACTTATGGGACACCGACGGCTGGCTGGCCACATCACCGAAGCTAATGTCGGCGGAGCAACGATGCTCAGAATTGACATCCCATGCAAGGACGGGTGGCAGACAACGCAGTTCTACTCTCCGAGCGCCGTCTACTGTATAACTCCAACCTCCGAGAAGATCGCGCGGGAGGTTGCTGGCATGTCCAGCGCCGAGCCGATTCACGCATGGGAGTTCAATCGTAGAGCGCTCCCGGCAGACTTTGACAGCGACGAAGCATGACCCCGCTCGTCCTCGCCGCCACGCTCGCGCAGGGAGGGAAACGATGAAGCTGACGATCTACGGCGCCTCGGACGACCTCATCGAAATCGAGGGCGACCTGAGAGACGAATTCGGATACTACAGCGACGATCCGGCCGAGGTGCGCTTTTCTGACGGCACGGTTGCGACCATCGCCTACGGAGCGGGCAACGGTGCGTTCTGGCGCATCGCGGTGTTGGAGCGCGGCGTCGGGACCATCACGCACACTGCGGGAACGCACGAGAGAACCGACTACAGCGACCGGCTCACCGTCGAAGGCGTCGAGTGGGTCGAGATCAACGGCCGTCGGTTCCCTGGCCGGAGGAAGGCTCGAAGTCAGAGGCGCGCGGAAGATCGCTCATGACCCCACTCGTCCTCGCCGCCGCGCTCGTGGACACGCTCTCGTTCACGGTCCCCGTGTTCGACTCGCCGCCCGGCTGCGCGCCAGACTCCGCGTGGCCCCGCATGGCCCCCGTCTCGGTCCAGATCGAGGCGCGGGGCCCGCGCAACGCATGGGCCGTGCTCCGCTGGCTCGTCGCTCAAGGCTGGCCGGAGGACGCGCTGTGGGCCGCCGTGTGGCCGCGCGTCGTGGCCGAGGCCGAGCCGCGCATCGCGCGCACCAAAAGCTACCCGGCGCGGCAGCCGCACGGGCCGTCCGTGCGTGACACCGTGCGAGTCGAAGGGGCGACCTTCCGCGCGCGCATGGTCAAGGCGAACGGGCTCGCCTCGTGCTGGTCACGCTCGGTGAGCCCGTGACCGCATTCTACAACGAGAACGACGCCTACCCGGCGCAGTGGCTTCGCGACCTGAGCGCGGCCGGGCACATCGCCCGAGGTATCGTGGACGAAAGGAGCATCGCCGATCTTGAGCCGAAAGACCTCGACGGATACGAGCAGGCGCACTTCTTCGCCGGCATCGGAGGATGGAGCTACGCGCTGCGCCTCGCCGGATGGCCCGACTATGAGCCTGTTTGGACCGGAAGCTGTCCCTGCCAGCCGTTCAGCGTCGCCGGGAAGCGCCGCGGCACAGCGGATGATCGCCACCTGTGGCCTGCGTGGTTCCGGCTCATCCGCGAGTGCCGCCCTCCGGTCGTCTTTGGCGAGCAGGTTGGTGGCCCTGCTGGACTCGCGTGGCTCGACGCTGTTCACGCTGACCTGGAAGGTTGCGATTACGCCGTCGGGGCGACCGTTGTGCCTGCTGCGAGCATCGGCGCGCCGCATGGGCGGCACCGCATCTACTTCGCTGCCGTCTCCGACCGCAGGGGATTCGGAGCGGAATTCGGCTACATACCCGCGCGGGAATCTGACGCTTCCGGGAGCCGCGGCGATGTCGCTGCCAACTCCGATGGCCGGTTCTCCGGGGACGGACTCCTACAACGCTGCAGGGAACACGGACTACTCGCGCAGGATCGTGGACCTGGCGAGCACGGTGCCGACTCCGAATGCGCCTCGTGCGCGCGGGCTCCAGTCGGACCCGAAGGCTGCGATGCAAAGGCGGGAGCAGGGCCACATGCTGAATCTGGACGATGTAGCCGCTCTCTGTTCGCCCTCGAGCCGGGACTGGAAGGACACGCCGGGCATGGCGACCGAGACCGCGGGCCCGGATGGCTCGGAGCGGACGCGGCTCGATCACTTGCCGAGACAGGCGCAACTCGCGGTTTCTGGAGCGCCGCCGACTGGTGGCTCGGACGAGACGGCAAAGCGCGGCCGATTGGACCCGGCCTTTTCCCGCTGGCTCATGGGGTACCCGCCCGAATGGGACGCCTACGCGCCTACGGAAACGCGATCGTCCCGCAGCTCGCGGCGGCGTTCGTCCGCGCCGTGATGACAGGACTGGACGCACCGCTGTTCAACGAAAGGAGCGAGCCATGACGAACGAGGAACGAGTGGCAGAAGTCCTGTCGTCGCTGAGGGGATTGCGTCT
>CAZFBZ010000067.1:0-3515 GCA_964517345.1 uncultured Candidatus Peribacteria bacterium
TCCATCGGTCCGCGCGTCGACGAGATCCATACGCGGGAGCAGGTCATTCGCCGGAGCCTGTCGGTGTGGCGCGCGATGTTCGTGGATGAGCCGGGCTATCGGCCCGACGGCACGCAGTTCAGCCGGGACCGCATCGTGAGCGAAGGGACCGACGGACGCCCAAGCCCCGATCTCGTCAGCCAGAGCTTCGTTGTCCAGATCGGCATGGATCTCGCGGCGCTGGAGGGCGAGTTGCCCCCGGGACCGGAGACCGACGCGCTTCTTGCTCCGCTCCGCTCACAGTACGCGGTTCTTTCCCTGCGCCATCAGACGGCGGGACGCATCGGCCGCTGGACCGAACGCCTGATCGCATTTTCCTATGGTTCGCCCTACAACGCCGCTGAGCAGTATCTGCGTCAGGGCGGGCAGGAAGATGCCCCGATGCCGATTGTCATGCCCGTCGAATCGCAGGATGCGGCCCCGAAGGCCGCATGAAGAAAGTGGCCGGACGGCTGGGCTTTTTCGTCGTTTCTGGTAGGATCCGTCCCTCTGGCGCTTTCGCGATAGAGCGGAACGCCGGCCCTTACGCATGACGCATGGCCTTCCTTGATGTCCTCAATAAACTCCTCGGCGATCCCAACGAAAAAGAGCTCAAGAAGCTCCGTCCGATCGTGACTCAGGTCCGTGAGAAGGAAAAAGACCCCGCGATCCGCGCACTCACGCTCGAGACGCTCCACGCCAAGAGTGATGAGCTGCGCGCGCGCATCCAGTCCGAGATGGCGGCAGGCAAGAGCGAGCGCCAGGTGTTGGACGCGCTTCTGCCGGAGGCCTTCGCCGTCGGCATTCGTGCCTGCGAACTGCTCCGCGACAGCGGTCGTACTGTGAAAGTCGGCAAGCAGGACTTTTCGTGGAACATGGTGCCGTTCGACACGCAGATCCTCGGTGGCATCTCCCTGCATCGCGGAAGCATCTCGGAAATGAAGACCGGAGAAGGCAAGACGCTCGTCTGCACGCTGCCCGTGTATCTCAATGCGCTCGTCGGCAAGGGCGTGCATGTCGTCACCGTCAACGACTACCTCGCCAAGCGCGACGCCACCTGGATGGGCATGCTCTACGAGGCGCTCGGCCTGAAGGTCGGCGTCATCGTCCACGGCCTTGCCACGGATCAGCGCCGCGAAGCGTATGCGGCAGACGTCACGTATGGCACCAATAGTGAATTCGGTTTCGACTACCTCCGCGACAACATGGCCTCGTCCCTCGCGCGCCAGGTGCAACGCGGCCTTCACTACGCCATCGTCGACGAAGTCGACTCCATCCTCATCGACGAAGCCCGCACGCCGCTCATCATCAGCCAGCCGGCGGGGGAGTCCACGGCCAAATACGCGCAGTACGCGCACCTCGTCCGCAACCTCGCGGAGAACACGCATTACAACAAGGACGAGAAGCAGCGCACCGCCGTTCTCACGGAAGAAGGCATCAAGAAGATGGAGCAGCTGCTCAACATTGAGAACATCTACACGGAGAAAGGCTTCGAGGAGGTGCACCACATTGAGCAGGCGCTCAAGGCGCATGCGATCTTCCAGCGCGACGTGGACTACGTCGTTAAAAACGGCGAGATCATCATCGTCGACGAGTTTACGGGCCGCCTGATGCCGGGCCGCCGTTACAGCCATGGCCTGCACCAGGCCATCGAGGCCAAGGAAGGCGTGGAGGTGCAGCGCGAGAGCAAGACGCTCGCGACGATCACGTTCCAGAATTACTTCCGCCTTTTCAAGAAGCTCGCGGGCATGACGGGTACGGCCAAGACCGAAGAGGAGGAGTTCGAGTCGATCTACCGCCTGCGTACCATCGTCATTCCCACGAACCGCGCGATGGTCCGCAAGGACAAGACGGACGCCGTCTACCGCACCGTCGCCGCGAAATTCAAGGCCGTCGCCAAGATCGCGGGTGAGCGCTATGCCCTAGGACAGCCCGTGCTCATCGGCACGACGAGCATCGAGAAGTCCGAAGCCATGAGTCTCCTGCTGGAGAAAGAAGGCGTGCCGCACCAGGTGCTCAACGCCAAGCAGCATGAGAAAGAAGCCGACATCGTCGCCAATGCTGGCCAGAAAGGCACCGTCACGATTGCCACGAACATGGCCGGACGCGGCACCGACATCAAGCTCGGCGAGGGCGTCCAGGCTCTGGGCGGTCTCGTCATTCTCGGCACCGAGCGCCACGAGGCGCGTCGCATCGATAACCAGCTCCGCGGACGCAGCGGACGCCAGGGTGATCCCGGCGAAAGCGTGTTCTTCGTCTCCATGGAGGATGACCTGATGCGCCTGTTCGGCGGCGACCGCCTGAAGACGATGATGGAGCGCCTGCAGGTGCCGGACGACGTTCCGCTGGAGAGCGGCCTCGTCTCCAAGAGCATCGAGAGCGCGCAGAAGAAAGTGGAAGGACGCAACTTCGATATCCGCCGCCACGTGCTCCAGTATGACGACGTGATGAACAAGCACCGCGAGATCATCTACAAGCGCCGCCAGAAAATTCTCGTGAAGATCGCGGAGCCTGCAGGCGTCCAGTCGCAGGACGGCACGCAGGACCTCAGCGAACTGCCGCTGCATCAGGAGATCCTCGCGGATCTGCGCAAGGAAGCCGAACACATCGTGAACCTCCACGCCGCGTCTGACGACCCCGACGAGTGGAATGTGGGCGAAATCGGCGAAACGCTCAGCACACTGCACGAGGGCCTGCAGCACGAAGGCCACCGCGAGCATCTGTCGTCTTTTAAAGACCGCGACCTGCTCCTCGCGTACATCGCGGATCACATTGTCGGATTCTACGAGCGCAAGTGCGCAGAGTACGACCCGGACACCGTCACGCGCGCCGAGAGCGTCATCACCCTGCGCTCGATCGACGCGCACTGGATGGACCACATCGACGACATGTCGCACCTCCGCGAGCAGGTGGCATTCTCCGGCTACGCCCAGCGCGACCCGCTGATCGAGTACCAGGATCAGGGTTTCCGCCGCTTCCAGCAGCTCATCCAGACGATCAGCTCCACGATTGTCCGCACGCTCCTGCAGGCCGACTTCGCGCAGTTCTCACGCCAGAAGATGGCCGTGCTCCAGCAGCAGGAGGACGCGCTCGAAGCGTTGCAGACCAACGCCGACGAGATCGAAGGCGAACTGGAGAAGACCGGCGCCGCCGCCGGGATGGGCATGGCGCCCCGTCCCGCGCCGTTCGTGCAGAACGCTCCGGGCGGCATGAATCCGGAGAACATTGTCCAGCGCGTGCGCGCGTCGGCCGCCGCGGACAAGAACGAACCCAAGGTCGGCCGCAACGATCCGTGTCCCTGTGGCTCGGGAAAGAAGTATAAGAAATGCCACGGTCAGAACGCAGAGTAAGACCCTCCTGTAGCCCATAAACGCCATCTTCGCCTTTGAAGCGAATATCCGGGGTTTATAGCCTTTTTACATAAATTATGGTATAATGATTTTTGCCAGATTTCGGTCTGGCATCAGCTCTTTGGAAGGGAAATATCACTCCGGCGA
>CAZFBZ010000067.1:3615-5636 GCA_964517345.1 uncultured Candidatus Peribacteria bacterium
ATGCGAACCCGCACGCTTCTGGTCCGGTACGAGCTGGTCGATGCCGACGGCGGCACCACGCACATCGAGCCGGGCGGGCAGCCGCACTGCCCCGTCCTCAGCTCCGGTCCCGGGGTGCTGCGCTTCATCGCGCGGTACATCCAACCCGGCACCACCGGCCCGATCGCGGTCAAGACGGACCACTTCCACCTGAGCGAAGCGGCTCAGGAAATCCGCATGGGCGACCTGTCCGCGGACAAGGAGTGGACCGCCGAGTTCGACGTCGAGGGGACGCAAACCCTCGCCTTCCGCCTGTTCTGGGTGGTGGGTGAAGACGCCGAGCGCAACGCGACCGTGATCTGGGTCCCGCGCGACCAGCGCGCCGACCTGTAACGGATTGAACCTCCGAAGAGTCCCGGCCATGCATGCCCTGCATGGTCGGACTTTTTTTGCGTGCGCAAACCTCCCGGGGTCGTAGAATGATCCCCCATGCACGAGCCGCACATCATTGTCGGACACCGCTTCGAGATCGCGGCGCTCACAGCCGATATCCAGACCGGCAACGTCGCGCACGCGTACCTGTTCGCGGGGCATCGCCACCTGGGCAAGTTCACCGTGGCCAAGTGGTTCGCGGAAGAACTGCTGTCGTCGGGCCTGGATGAAGAGGGGAAAGAGCGCGTCCACGGTGAAGTGCACCGCCTGCTGCATCCGGATCTGTTCGTCGTCGACAAACTCTGGATCGAGGGCATCAACGACGATCCGGACGCGCTCGCACACAGCTCCAATATCCCGCAGCAGCACCGCGCGAAGGCGAAGGCGAAAACCGACAGCATCGGCATCGAGGACATCCGCATGCTGCAGGAGCGATTGCACGATGTGGGCACGGGAGCCTTTCGCTGCTGCCTGATCCGCTCCGTCGAGCGCATGCACGACGAAGCCGTGAACGCGCTGCTCAAAATCCTGGAAGAGCCGCCGCCGGGCGTGGTCTTCATTCTCACCACCGAAGCGCTCTCGTCGCTGCTGCCGACTCTCGTCTCGCGCACGCGCGTGCTGCGGTTCGCGCGCGTCGCCGACCGCGATCTGGAGCCGCTGCTCGCCCATGTGGATCAAGAAGAGAAAGGATTCCTGCTCCGCCTCGCGCAGGGTGCGCCCGGCGTGGTCCGGCAGCTCACCGGTGATCCCGCGGCGCTCAAAGCCGAGAAAGCCGTCTTCGCCGGCGCGTCGGCGTTCTGGCAATCGCGCTCGCTCGCCGACCGCCTCCACCTGCTGGCACCGCTCACCGAACGGACAGACGCAGCGTCACAGCTGTTACTGCATCTCTCGCTCGCGCTGCGCGAGGAGCGCGACGCCGCGCCCGCCCAGGCCTCCGCGGCATTGCACGCGCTCGCGCGGGGATTGCGCACGAACGCATCGAGGCCGCTGCTCGTCCAGCAGTTCGCATTGGCGCTGGAAGCCTGAGAACAGCCGCTCGCTCAGCTTTTGCCAGGTCTGGAGCCTTGCCACTCCCGGCATCCAATGGTACCGTTAGACACTGTTCCACAGACCATGCTTTACGTCGTCGTTCTCACCCTCTCCCTTCTGGGGATTTGCCTTCTCTTCGGCGCCCGTGCGCTGCTTCGCAACCGTGCCGTTCGCCGGCTTGTGCGCAGCATGAAGCAGCGTTTCCAGTTCGCGGAGGAGCGCGGCGCGGTGCTCGTGGAGGAGCGCAAGCTCGAGAAACCCCGCAAGAACCCCCGCACGTCCGCGATCGAGATGCAGCAGGTCCGCTCGCTCGTGCATATGGCGGAGAAAGCGATCGCCCAGAACAAGACCGAAGAGGCCGAGCGCCTCTTCATCCAGGCCCTCACGGTGCAGCCCCACGCCTATGACGTGCAGGCGCAGCTCGCCAAGCTCTATCTGACAACCGATCGCGAGAACAAAGCCGAGGCCCTCTACAAAGAACTCCTCCAGAGCCGCGATGACGTGTCGTTCCACAGCAATCTCGGCCTCGCGTACTACCGCCAGGAGAAGTACGTGGAAGCCTGCCAGGCCTATCAGGAAGC
>CAZFBZ010000068.1:0-1862 GCA_964517345.1 uncultured Candidatus Peribacteria bacterium
GAAGAGGACAGGAAAGAGGACAGAGGCCCTCAGATCATCTGATCAGCCGGGCACATCACGAACTCGCCACGGTGTCCTCCAGAGCCCTTTCGTCGTCGCTTCTGGTGATCTGCATGGGCAGATTGTCGTCGTCGGGGATGTAGAGGACCGAATTGGTTTTTTCATCGAGCTCCCAATTAAATACGTCATTAAAACTGGAAGCAGTCTGGGATCTGGCTAGCAACTCATCTGATCCAATTGACGGCATCAAACTCGCACTTTTGCGCACAAACCGGTTAAGTCCGAGTGTGTACTCGAAGAAATTTCCGCCGAATTTGTTGTACCCCTGCAACTGAACGGTTTGCCCGTGCTCGCCCGCTCCAATAACGGTGGGCTTGGGGAGGTTGCCGAGTTGTTCATACAGGCTGCGGATGAATGTGGCGTTGTAACAAGTCTCAAAGATGAGGATGTCACGGTCTTCCGGCTTGGCCTTTTTGGGCATGGGGAATTTCCGCTCTCTGTCTCTAAGAGCGTCCGCCAATTCTGCTACAGTGATAGTCACGGCAGAGTCGGGGACAGAAATGGTCCCACCGATTATATGTCCATGAGTGAGGAAGAGAGCATCCGGAGAACCATGCATGCTGAAGAGAAACGTCGCAGGTCTCTTCGTCGTCCGTATCTGCTCGAGCATGTTTTTCTTTGCCTTCAAAGCGGATTCAGTATCGTTTTTTGGTCGAATGAAGGTGAAGGAGCCGTTTTCCCCCATCTGTAGCCTAATCGCGTCCTGTGTAGCCGTCTTGCCGTGCGCATGTTTATCGCCGGAACTTTTCTCCCAGTCTTCAACAATCCTTCTCTCAAGAGGTTTTCCATTCCGGTCGAGCAGTTCACTGATGAGTTCTCCATGAGCGAGAAAGACAGTTGTTCTCCCCCGGAATAGCGCGATTTTTTCGTAGGTTTTCCGTGCCGCGATGATGCGATCATACTCTGTCTCGACGTTTTTTTTCGTCACGTCTTTTTTCTGGAAGAACAAGTTCCGCGCGATCATCACGCGGATCTGCGCTCGCCATTTCACCTTATTCATCCTTGAAGCTGTAGTGGATATCCTGCTCCAATCGATCCACTCCTCGCGCACGTCTACCACGTACCGCAGAGCGGGATCCTCAATAAAAGCCTTGATATTGATGAATGCATTTCGCTGCAGCACATCAGCTGCGATCTTTTCGATCTCTTTTTTGTGCCCTGTCACGGCGATCAGCCGCTTCTGCTGTTCTTCGGTGAGGCCGGCGGTTTTGTCCATGGCCGCGATCAGCGCTTTTACCGTCGTGGCGTTTCCCAGGGTGAAGGCGGCTTCTTCCAGAAGCGCGAATGCGTAGGATGCTTTCTTGTACGTCTCATACTTCCTAAAGGCGAGCTCCGGATCTTTCCGCACCGCTTGGGTAAGGATTCCCCGGCCGCGGGGACAGGCGATGATGTATGTCGCTGCTGAGTAGCACGCCTCATGCACCATGTCGTATGCCCTGGATCGCTGCAGCAAGCCGAGGAAGAACCGCTCGATGTCTTCCGGTTTGGTGTCGGCTAATGCCTCCTCGTCCATCAGTTTGCCCGTCTCCTGATCGTAGAAATACACATTCAGTCTTTTCTGATTCTTTGCGTCGAAGGTGATGCGATAGTCCCTGACCTGATCGAAATGTGCCTCCTGGCCCTTCTGGCCGGATGTTTTGCGATAGGTCATTCGCAGATCCGGGACATACGCGTCTGTCGTATTGTTGACGTAATCGGTTTCCCAATAGAGCCTGCCGTTACCATAATACTTATTGAAGACCTTTTCTTTTTTGTTGTTGAGAAAGATGTGCCTGAACGAATTTCCCTGCAGATCGCTGTCG
>CAZFBZ010000068.1:1962-5507 GCA_964517345.1 uncultured Candidatus Peribacteria bacterium
GTCGCGTTCCCTTCGTCGTCTTTTTTCTGCAAGCTGCGGTTGCAGATTGTCTTCTGCAGCCTGTCAATTTCCTTGTCGTTTTTTTTGAATTGATCCTGGGCGGCGAGGATTTCCGCCCAGGCGGTTTTCTGATCGGCAGTGAAATCCGTCGTATTGATGTTGGTCAGGGATTCATTGGGATAATTTCGCAGATCCCGGAGGATTGTCCTAACCATGTCCTTTTTTGCAAAAAGAGGTTGGTGCTTGGTGGAGAGAATCGCTACGCGCTGACGGAAGAGAAGGTTTTGCAGCCTCAGTTGTTGCCAAGTCTTCACCTGTTCGGGCGTAGGCCCCGCGGTCATTTCAAACAGGTCTGTCGGCATCACGACGAATGTTTTCTGTTGATCGTCTTCCTCTGCGGTGAATTCGCAGCGAATTCGGCCGGCGTTGATGTGTAGGCCCTTGAGAGGGAAACGTTTGGCAATGCGTCCGAGACACATGATCAGGTTCGGTCCTACAGACTCGTTGAAACGCTCCAGTTCGACCGGCCCATTGAATTCCACCGTGGCACCCCTGATTTCCACGCGCGTGATATCGTACGTGTCGTTGAGCTCTGCGCGCACTTCGTCTTTCAGTTCGAATGTGAATTCCAGAGTCTTGTCTTTCAACTTGGCGCCGCCGATATGTCTGTTGCCCCTCAGGCGTGTTTGCAGGTTGGCGCGGAGAATCGGATCGAAGCTCTTGAGCGTTTCCTCCTTCAGATCTTGCAGTTCCTTTGCCTTCGATGCGTCGAGCTGCTCGTATTTTTTCTCGATTGCTTCAAGCTTTTCTCTCAGAGCCCTGCCTTCCTCCCATGGTAGGCGGAAACCAATGCCATTCACCCGGCGCATGATGTCTCCCAGGTCTTTGTGGATGCGCATTCCATCAATGGCTCGTGCTCGCTCTTCGTCCTCTTTACCGCCCTTCTCCGCTGCCTGCTGTTTCTCCTGTGCCTCTGCGAAGGCGAGTAGACGGTGCTCTGCGACGAGGGAGAATGTGTGTTTGTTCAGCATGGGGAATCAAGAGAAATCCTCAAGAGCGGATTCGGCTTTTCCGCTTTCATCCGAGCGTTGCGTCTCTTCGGCATCGGCGCGGAGACGGGGGAGCGTGTGTGTCTGAAAATCCCGCAGCACCTGCTCGTATTCTTCGTCCAGCTTCCGCGCTTCCGCCAGAAAGCGGTGTTCGATATCCCGGGCTTTGGTGTCCTCGCGTTGTAAAATCGCCTCCACAGTCTGGAGTTCCTCCGGGGTCATGGACGGCACCCCCGCAAAAATCTTCTCCTTCACTTTCAAGGGGAGCGAGCGGGACGTCTTCAGCAGCTGGAGGATGCGATCAACCATCCTCTTATTATAGCCTAAAAAGCGGCTTTCTGCCAATGCACGGGCAGGCAGTCCGTGCGACAATCAGGCGTGATCTCCCATGCCCGCAAGCGCGGTTTCGTCCGCTTCGCGAAGTACACCGGCATCGGCATGTCCACGTTCGCGCTGGATCTGGTTCTCCTGATCATCTGCACCGACGTGTTTGGCATTCCGCCCGTCCTGTCTGCAGGCATGTGCTTCCTGCTCGCGATCTCGCTGCACTACGTCTTCTCGCGGCGGCATGTCTTCCATGGGACCGTGCGCCCGGTTCGCAGTGGTTACGTCATCTTCCTGTGCATCGCCTTCGGAGGGCTGGCTCTGGTGACAGGCCTCATGCATCTGCTCGTCAACATCCTGGGTATGCACTACATCCCGAGCCGTATTCTCGTCGCCGCGTTCGTCGGCATGTGGAACTACCTGATGAATCTCCACGTGAACTTCAAGGTCGCGGGCAGATGAAGCCCGTTTTCCTCAGGCTGCGGTTTTGCTGCCCTTCTTCCACAGCATGTATCCCCACAGGATCGCGATGCCGGCGGCATAGAACCCGACACTCAGAAGCGTGAAGAGCGCGGACGGCGACTGCTGGATCGTCGCGATGGTGCCCTCGGGATGAAACAGGGTCTGGAAGAGCAGGAACACGACGACGAAGAACAGCGCCGCCCAGACCGCCCGACGCCACTGGAAGATCGTGCCGCCCGCGACGGAGGGCAGCGGGAGCAGTTCGAAGAACACGCCCTCCAGCAGCACGATGAAGAGCAGATTCGCCGTATCGTAGAGCACCGGCTTCGGACCGAAGACGGGCAGTGCCGCCCACAGAATGAGCGAGATCAGCAGCATCCAGGTGAGGCTCAGGAATTCCAGCAATCCTTCGTTCCGTCCGGCTCGCAGCAGCAGGAACAATCCCACCGGCAGGCCGTAGATGTAGCCGGGGCTCAACTGGAATGTGCGGCTCAGATAGACGCAGAGCAGCGCGACGAGCAGGCCGGCGATGTTGCCCTCGAACCACGCCTCGCTCTTCCATCGCTTTGCCACGACAAAGCGTAGAACATCGGGCGTGTAGGCCGCCGCCGTCACGGTGATCACGGCCACCAGGATGATGCCGAGATTCTGTGACGGGAAGAGGCTGAACTGCGGGTTGATGTACGCGCCGACGATGCCGTAGAGCACCAGCAGGATCGCAACGAACCAGATCGCGCGCCGCACCTCCGGGCGGGCGAAGAAGGCCTGCATCCATCCGACACCCGGGAGCGCGGCGAGACGGGCTTTGACGGTCTGCCCCTCCGACTCGGCGAGCGCGTTGAGCAGTCCATTGGAGACGCCGGTGACGACCAGGAACAGGAAGGCAAAGAACGGCACCCGTAGCAGCGCGGAGGCCGCCGTGTCCGCCGTGCCTTGTGCCGACGCGACGGGGATCAGCCAGGTCAGGAACTCAAACAGCAGTACCGTTGCGATTGCCTGCAGGGGCAGACGTCCGAGCAGGCGGCGCAGCATCTCCGGGTCGCCCAGCGAGAGACGCCGCAGCACCTCGCCGCCGATCCCGATGATGAATGTGATCAGCAGCGCGAGGAGCGCGTTGTTGCTCATCGACGATGCCGTGAAGGCCGCCGGGCGGGCGATCAGCGCCGGGTCGATCACCGGCACGTCGTAGCCGAAATTCGCGCGTTCCCAGAATCCCGCGTCCGCGGGCGGTTCGGGTTCGGTGATCACGATGACGCTGCTCTGGTCGCTCGATGCAGAAGACAGAGAAGAGGCGAAAGACGACGCGACGCTCGATCGCGCGGCAACCGATGCTCTCGCCGATGAGCGGACAGCCGCAACAGAGGAGGCGCGCGATGAAGCGGCGGCACTGCTGGAGACGGAGGGTTTCGAGATTGCCGCCGACGACACACTGCTTGCAGGCTTCTGTTCCACGGATGACGCCGCGCTGGAGATGGCCGGCGTGTCTGCTACCGACGACGCGGCTTCCGACGAGCGGCTGTCCGCGGGTGGATCGCGCGGCGGAGGCACCGAGCCGTCTGTCGGGGGATTCTTCGTGGCGGCGGACGATGTGGCAGTGCCATCCGCATTCTGCGCCAGAACGCTTGTCGAGCTTAACGATGCGATCGCCGCGAGGGTGATCAGCAGGAGGGCAGGGGACGAGAGGCGTCGCATGAGGGTGCAGTATAGCCC
>CAZFBZ010000069.1:0-5339 GCA_964517345.1 uncultured Candidatus Peribacteria bacterium
GCACGCGTTCACCATGGAAGGAATCCCGCCGGACCTCAAAGAAGACGGCGTGGCGTTGTACATCAAGAAGTAAGACTCAATTGGGTGACTGCCTATTTGCCTTCCTCGACAAGGAAGCGTTCGGCGAAAGGACCGACATCGCGGGCCTCGCGCAGACGAGCGAGAACCTCTCTCAATCTGCCTCTGTAGACGCGCAGACGATCAGCGACCTCATGTTCAAGAAGGGCATTATCGAACGCCTCGTCCTGAAGCTCACCGTATACGTCGGACCACTCGTAGTATTCGGGAGGATCAGCAAGATTTCCCACACCGGGATGGGTGGTATCCAATTCCTCCTGAATTGCACCGATTTCAGCAATCAGGGAATCAAAGCGGCGATCCACTGGGTATTCACCCATATGTAAGAACGGAGATGGTCGGGACGAAAGGACTCGAACCTTCGACCTCACGGTCCCGAACCGTGCGCTCTAGCCAACTGAGCTACGTCCCGACAGAGACGACATTACCGGGGAACGGGACCGTCGCGCAGCGCCTTGTTTTCTGACGGCCTGCAGAGCAGGCCTGGGCAACTGAGCTACGTCCCGACAGAGACGACATTACCGGGGAACGGGACCGTCGCGCAGCGCCTTGTTTTCTGACGGCCTGCAGAGCAGGCCTGGGCAACTGAGCTACGTCCCGACAGAGGACACAAAAGAGCAGACGCCGAACCTTCCGGCGACGCGCATCGTACCAGAAATTCCGCAAAGAGAAGTACTGATTGCCGTCCGGCGGCCCCCCATTTCTTGACTCCCCTCTTTCGCGGGCTATCCTGCCCCCGCTTTGACACGTGTCTTCGCCGCTTTCGGCATTATTATCCGCTCCCGCCGCGCGTGAGAGGATAGCCGTATGTCTGCATTCCCTCCCGCGCCTGTCGCGGGTTTTTTGTTTCCTCCCCCTTTTCCGCCATGCCGTCCGCTCTCGCCGAATCCCCTGTCGATGCCTCCGTTGAGACAGCCGTCCCGGCGCCTCCCGCCTCCACGCTCCCCAAAGACCCCGGGGTGGCTGCCGCCGTCCTGGCACACCAGCGCAGTCTGGCATCGCTGCGGGAACTCCAAACCCGTCCGGCGGGACTGGGTACGGCCTACGCCCGAATCGGCGCCGCAGCCATGAGTTTCCACGCCCTGCTCTGCCGATGCTCGGCATTGTCGCAGGCGCGCGGCAACGGATGGCTGTCCGAAAGCTGGGGCCCCGAGCTGATGGCCATCGCCCGGGAAGGATACGACCTGATGACCGACGTCGTCGCCACGGCAACCGAGGCCGGATTACACGCCGCAGAACAAGCTTCCTGCGCACATCTGTCCGCAGAGGTACGCAGCGGCCTGGCCACGCTGTTGCTCTACCGCGCGTCAGGTGTCTGCACGGATACCGCCAGGCTCACGGAACTTGAGGCCAGAGCGGCCGCTTTTGAAACAAGCGCATCGCCGGCGAGCAGTTGATCTCAAAGTATATTGCACTATTTTATCGGTAATCCGTGAAGGGCCTCTTACCAAGAAATTCGGCAGTATTGAACACATTTTTTATGCAATGTGGCACAGTACTAGAGTCGATACGCAGACCCTCTTCCGGGCAAATCGTCGATTGCCACGGATGACTTCTGTTTCATCCTGATCCAGATAAATTGTAAATGACTCCTAGACACTAAAGTGACTCCTTGTACACTCCTGCACCCCCTTCGTGGGAGGTACTATGAAACTCGTGAAGCCCCTTACATACCGCGCTTCGCTCCCCCTCGTGGTCATGCACGCCGTGCTCATCGCCTTCCTGGCTATCAGCATGGTGACCACGCTCCCGGCACTTGGCTGAGAGACCGGAGTGAAACGAACGATCGCCCTCGGACGCAGCACGGAGACACAACGACGGGCACATCTCACTCCCCCGCTCCCGCGGAGGGGTTCTGTCCGTTCTGCGCATCAGACCATACGGAGAAGCAATGTCAGGCAAACCGGACACTTCCCGCTGCACGCAGGGCTCTTCCGGGCTTTTTTTTGACGGGGAAGCTCAACGGTGATGCCGTTGGATTCCGGATCAGCGCTTCCGCTCCTTGAGCGAGCCGAGCGCAACCTCGGATCCCTGGGTTTTGCCGGCAGGAACGAGGTCTACGCGGATCTGGGTGTGGTTCCGGAGGTCGGCTTTGCGTTCGCTGATAAGCCGATGACGGACGTCGCCGGTCAGGTTGATCAGATCCCCCACTTCCACCGGATTGGCCCCGGCGGCATCGACAGCGTAGGCAACATAACGGGAACCTTTGGGCGCCATGGCGATATTGAGCTCCACGGTCACGATATGCGTGCCGTCCTCCATGT
Source organism: uncultured Candidatus Peribacteria bacterium (assembly GCA_964517345.1). GTDB lineage: Bacteria > Patescibacteriota > Gracilibacteria > Peribacterales > Peribacteraceae > DAISLF01. Next base: position 2,343 of record CAZFBZ010000069.1, read on the forward strand.
AGTGCGCCTGCAGGACGCCATTGGCGTTGGTGCCGTTCGTGCCCGCGATCGGACCGGTGGCGAACCAGAGCTCCTTGCCATGCTCGGTGACCGGGATCTTGCCCGCGCCAAGCATGACGGTTTTCACTTCTTCGGTCCCCAGACTTTTCTCGCCGACTTTGACGCCGGACTTGGAACCGAAACAGCCGGTGAGCAGGGACAGGGCGATGAGGGGGACAAGAATGCGCTTCATGAGTGAGAGGAGGAAACGGGAGCCGAGTCTAACGCAGGGGTCACAATGTCACCAGAGGACACCGGGCTCGCTGTTGCCGAGTTCCTCACGGAGACGCAAAGCCTTGGCCTTCACCTGGATCGACATGGAACGGTAGAGGTCTGCGTCGGCGCGGTAGAGCTGCGCCATAAGCGCGGCGACTTTTTCAAATTCCTCAACGTTCTGCGAGAGACCGATGTAGTGGGCGTTGCGCATGACCGCGGCGGCATACGCCTGAACGGTATTGCGGTACTGCGGCTCATGGTCCTTGAGGAGCGAGCGGTCGCGCAGGTCACGGAGAGTGGTGAGCGAACCCGTGAGAATACCCAGGTAGTTGTAGCGGCCGAGGATGGACGCCTTGTCGTAGAACTGGATGGCACCCTGCAGATCGCGCACCGCCTCTGCGACGCCGCCGCGCAGCATCCACAGACGCGCGTCTTCGGCATTCTGCTTCTCGTAATCCAGCAACGCGTCCCGTGCCTCGGGCCACTGGCGCTGCGCCATGTAGAGCGACGCGCGGCTCAGGTGCATATCGCGCGAGAACATCTGGTTTCTCGCCTCGTCGTACCACTCCAGCGCCTCCTGGATCCGGCCCTGCGCCTCGGCACGACGACCGAGTGAGGAGAAAATCAAATTGCGTCCTTCCAGCACCGCGACGCACAGGATGATCATCGCCAGGAGCACCTCAACGGTGCGCAGGACCCGGGACGGGCTCGCCTTGCCGGCCGACCGGAGGCGCGACGCCAGGAACCCGAGCAGCAGCCAGAAGAGCAGCGCGATGGCGACAAACTGCAGATTGTAATCGATGAGATTGTGCGCGGTGACGCCCAGCACGCCGATCACTGCGGGGAGGACGAGATCGGCATCCCATGTGCGGCCGCCGGGCGACGCCGGGGTGCGCAGACTCTCGCGGGTCGCGCCGAGGAGTACCCACACAAGGATGAGCGCGAAGAGAAAAGCTGCGGGCCAGCCGCGCTCCATCGCGAGCTTGAGGAAGACGTTGTGCGCGTGATCCGATGTCACGAAGACATCGGTCTGCAATCGCGGCTGGATGAACCGGAAGCTGTACGGTCCCCAGCCGAAGAACGGGCGCTCCATCGCGAGCGCATACGACGCTTCCCAGAAATGGCGGCGTTCGTCCACGGAGGACGTTCCTTCCGAGGCGGTGAACGTGGCCTTCTCGGCGACGGACTGCACAGGATGGAATTGTCCGCGCAGCTGGTTGACTCCGAAGAACACGGCAAGCGCGACGAGGAGGATTAGGCCCGCACGGAGGACTTCCAGCGGGAGCGACACGCGGACGGCCTGCGGCACGCGGGACCGGCGCAGGTGTCCGACGAGCAGCAGAAGAGCCATCAGGCCGAGCTGCGCGACGAACACCAGGAACGCGCCGCGTGAGTAACTGAGAAAGAGGCAGCCCGTGATGAGCCCGAGCACCGCGACGGACACCGGGAGTTTTTTCTTCAACGTGACGGCATACGCCAACGGCCACAGAAGAAGGAGGAACTGCGCCCAGGCGTTCGGCCAGTAGTCGGTGACGAAGCGCGGATCGACGAACGTGCCGACAAAGCGGTTCACCGGCTGGAGCACATACACCGCGATGCCGAACAGACACGCGATGAGCCCGGCGATGACGGCCACGTGCACGATGCGGCGCATGAGCGACGTCTTGAGCGGCGGGCAGGAGCTGAGCCGGTAGATCCAGAAGAAGACGAGGACGCACGAGCCGTCGCGCAGCACTTCGTCGAGACCGTAGTTCTTGGTCGTGGAGAGCAGATAGCTGATGACCGTCCACACGAGGAAAAACATCAGCGCCCACCAGAGTCCGCGCGGAGGCGAGGCAACGGGCGGGTCTCCGGCCTGCAGCCGGTGCTGGCGCCACCAGAAGAACATCACCGGGACGCACCCCGCGATCGCCAGCAGCCAGGTGCCATCGAGGGTTTTGCCCCCGTGCCAGAGGATCAGGAAAGCGACGAGGCCGAGGATGGCCAGTTCGGAAGCGGTCTGGAGGCGGAGGACGAAGGTGTGCATGGGACCAGTATTGCGTGCCATCCGGGGGGCTGCCAGAGCTTCCGGGGACGGCTGGTCAGGGGCGAATCTGCTGGTACTATGTATCGGCTCCGGTTTGCCGGACATCGCTCTTTTGTATCACTCATGCCGACGTGGCGGAATTGGTAGACGCGCACGCTTCAGGAGCGTGTATCTTCACGGATGTGCGAGTTCGAGTCTCGCCGTCGGCACCATTCGACTCGGCCCTTCGGGGCCTCGCTCATGGTCCTCGCGCTTCGGCGCTCGGGCCACGGGTTCACCGAGTCGAATGACCCTGAGCGGAGCGCAACAGCGCGACGTCGAAGGGCCCAACAAGACAGAACACAAGCACATGCGTGAAATTGCATCTTCCTTACGACCGTTATGAATACGGCAGCGTGGTTCGTGTATATCGCAGAAGCTCGCACCGGCAGGTACTACACAGGCATCACCACCGATTCACGCAGACGCATGCACGAACACAATCATGATGAAGGAGCTAAATTTGCGCATGATCAGGGCGCGCTGCGGGTTGTATACGTCTCACCGGCATTTCCCGATCAATCATCGGCTCGAAAGCGGGAGATTCAAATCAAAGGCTGGAAAAGAGAGAAGAAGCAAAACCTGATAAAAGGCGTTTGGAAGTGACTGAACAATTGGCGACAAGACCTCATCCCTGTACTGTCCGGCTAGTTTCATATGAAACTCCTCTCCTTCAT
>CAZFBZ010000070.1:0-3638 GCA_964517345.1 uncultured Candidatus Peribacteria bacterium
CTGCCGGCATCGTAGGTCCCCTCGCTCGTCTCCACATGCACCGTGCCGTCGCGGCCGTTGATGTCGGCTGTGCCGCCGGTCTCCTTCTCGATGGCATTTTCCGCGGCGCGGTCGGCGGGAGCTTTGCCGCAGGCGGCAAGAATCAGAAGTGTGCTGAACGCGAGAATCATGGAGCGGCGGATCGTCATCGGAGAGAGCGGGAAAAAGACGAGCCAAGCATAGCAGACGCCTTTCCAGACTGACGAAGCAGTAATTGTCAGAAAAGACATTCATGATATAGTTTACGCATGGCCAAGCATCTTGTCCCGAGCATCCCCCCTCCGCCCGACCCCTTCATCCCGAAGGATCCGGAGGCCTTTGGTCGTCTCCCGATGGAGATCCGGCAGATTCTGGAAACGCATCACCGCGATGCGCTGCGCGTCCTCAGTGCGGCCGAACGGGCAGTGCAAGGCATGAGCGAAGAGCAGATCCGCCAGATCAACGCCGACATCCTGCGCGCGATGGGCGCCGACATCGCAGGCGAGTGACGGGACTCCGCTTTGTGCCCTCCACAACGATCAGGTAGCATTCAACGGTTTCCTCCCCTGCCCCGCATGAGGTTCCGTTCGACTACCCTTCTCCTGTGCGCCGCGAGTCTGGGGGTTTTGCTGTCGAACTGCTCGAACCAGTCGGCGCAGGTGAGCGAGGTGCAGCTCTACCTGGGCCAGGTGCGACCCGTGACGCAGGCCTTGGGACGCGCGTCTGCCAGTTTCTCCGCGTCCGTCGGCACCGATACGACGCCTGGCACGATGGAGAGCCTCAAAACGACACTGGAGGGCACTTTGGCCGATCTCGACGCGATCTCCGTGAATAATCCGGATGTCCGGAAGGCACACGACTACCTGATGCGCGCTAACCGGAACTACATCGAAGCCATCGGACTCGTGGACGCCGCGCTCAAGAACCCGCAGGGCTCGGGTATTTCCGCCCTGAAAAACGACGTGCAACTGCGCGTCGACCGGGCAACCTCGGATATCCTCGCCTGGCGGCAGATCATCGCTTCGACGCTTTCTCCCGACGAACGCGCGGAATTCCTGCATGTGCCGCCGTCCAAGCGCTGACCTCCGCACTTCGTTACGTCGACCCATGAAAACGCACCTCTTTTCCCTCGTTCTCGCCGCTCTGCTCCTCATGGTGCCTGCGATGTCTTTCGCGGATCACAGTGAAACGGCACCATCTGATGACGCAGAGGTGCACGGGGAAATTACGGTGACGACAGGCGCGGCGACTTCATCATCGGAGACTGCTGCCACGGAATCGGAACCAGAGGAAGAACAGGTCGACGATGAAGGGAATCTGCTGGTGAATGGACTCGCGGTTGTCGTTGCCATCGCGGTTGTCGGCGGAGGACTCTGGCACGTGCTGAAGAAGAAGGCCTGATCAATTCTTCTCGAGCTCCTGCAGGATGCGTTCCGGCGAGACTTCTTCCTTGAGCCCGTCGAGTTCCGGGTCGTGGCCTTCTTTGAGTCCGAGATGGTCCGCGATGGCGTCCGTGAGGCTGAGGATTTTTGTGATTTCGTACTCGGCCAGCAGATTGACCTGCAGATCAAGGTCCGCGCGGCGGTCGCTGATGCGCGTCAGGCGGTTCTGGTTGATGAGCACGAACACGGACAGGAAGATCGCCTCCAGCGAAACGATGGTCGTCAGGAGTCCGAACGGGAAGGGATCGAAAGCCTTCAGTCCCAGGTGCTCGGTGTTCCACAGTACCCAGAAGGCGAACCACGCAAGGTGCACGTAGACGAAGTGTACGTTTCCGGAGATCGACGTAATGGCATTGGCGATATGGTCCTGCAGCGTCTGCTGGCGGTCCATCTGCTTGCGGATCTCGCGCAGCGCCTTGATGTTACGCTCGGCGGCCTCGGCCATATGCGGCACGTGCCTGGGGATTTTCCGGTGGTTCATGCGCCACAGTGTATGACGGCGGATCAAACGGGGATATATCAAAAAAAACCGCGCGGCGCCTTGCGACGCCGCACGGAAATCTTTGGAACCGAATTAGGCGGCCATGTCCATGTCGGCCGGCGCAGCCTCGGCACCACCCTCGGCGGCGACGACGTTGGCAGCCTTGGGGCCCTTCTCGCCCTTCTCCATGTCGAACTGGACGGTCTGGCCGACCTGCAGCATTTCATACTGACCGTTGCAGGCGCTGTGGTGGAAAAAGACGTCGTCCGAACCCTGGACGGCGATAAAGCCGAAGCCCTTCTCGGTCTTCGTTTTGATAACTCCTGTTGCCATACTGGTAGAAAAAAAGAGAATAAAAGTGTCTATAAGACAAGTGAGAGTACCCCTTATTGCGGGATATAGCCACCATTGTCTCAAAGTAATCCGTGACATGGAATTTCGCCCCGGAAGGATAGGAGGGATGCCAAAAAGAGAGTACTGTGGTCCCGCGCATCTTGCGGGCCCTTTCCCCCCTGCCCTATCCAAAAACACCGTGAAATCTGTCTCGTGGCCGGCTGCGGAAAACCCACCAAAGGACGTCAATACTGCGAAAAGCATGCCACCCCGGCCCAGCGCCGGACCCTGACCACGGCACTCAGCGCCCTGATTCGATCGGATTGTTGTGACGCGAAGTGCGTCAAAGGCGAGGCGCACGACAACGGCGAACAGTACTGCACCAAGTGCAAGCTGGCCTGTTGCTGGAAGACGATGCGGTAAAGGACAGCAGGACTCCGGAGAAAGACGCTTGCATCTGGCACTGCGCGAGATTGTTGTGCGCGGCCTCGCCGCGACGTGCATGCCTGAGTGCTCATGCTTCCTGCATGCACCGCCGGTGCGTATAGTCGGCGCATGCAGGGAAAACGCCTTTCGCGGGCATGGTACGGCTTGCCGCTGCTCGGCGTGTCGGCTTTCGGCATCTCGTGGCTGATCGTGAACGGGTACGCTCCAACAGGTGCATCGCGGCTGGTGCTGCTGTGGTGGTCCGCGCTCTGCGCGATCGCTGTCGTGAACGTCGGCGCATGGCTCCTTGCCCTGCGCGCATTCCTGCGGAGCCGCCGGGCCCAGGCTCATGCGACGCACGCGTACCGGGGCCTCCAGTGCGGCCTCTCTGCGGCCTACGTCTTCGTCTGCGCGTTCCGGTCAGTGCTCCCCCGTGCCGATCTGCAGCGCATCTGCTTTGTGGACTCGTGGATTTCCAGCGTCTTTGTGGGACGTTCGCTGGCCACAGTCGCCGAGCTCTGCTTCGCGCTCCAGTGGGCGCTGCTGCTGCATCGCGTCAGTCACGGATCGGGTGGCCGCTTCGCACGCGGCGTGTCGTGGGTGATCGTACCGCTCATCGCCATTGCGGAAATCTTCTCGTGGTACGGCGTGATCACGACGTGGGGGTTGGCCAATGCCATCGAGGAATCGCTCTGGGCGTTCTCCGCCATCCTGCTCTTCATCGCGGCCGCATCGCTCTGGAAGCGCTGCAACAGCACATACCGCCCTCTGCTCGCCACCGCCATGATCCTCGGCGCGGGCTACATCACCTTCCAATGCACCGTCGACGTGCCCATGTACGTGGGCTACTGGCTGGCGAATACCGGCGCACCGCTCCTGTCATTCGCAGACGGCCTGCGGCATTCGCTCATGCACCGCGTCGTCACGTTCCGCCTGGA
>CAZFBZ010000070.1:3738-5325 GCA_964517345.1 uncultured Candidatus Peribacteria bacterium
CACTTGGGCTGCACGCTGCCCGATGGCCGCACCTACGTGGTGCCCATCACGTTCGCGTATGCGGACGGGGCAATCTACAGCTTCTCGTATCCCGGCCAGAAGATCGATGCGATGATACGAAACCCCTCCGTCTGCTTCCAGACGGAGCAGTTCGTTCACGAGGGCGTCTGGAAGAGCGTCATCGTCTGGGGCACGTTCGAGCATTTGTCGCACAAGCAACAACTGGGTGCGATGAAAGCGATATTCGACCGGCTCGAACGGGAGGAAGGAAGGGCCATGTCGCCCCTCTACCAACCGCCGCCCGGCATTCTGGCCGCGTCGGTGCCGCATTCGCTGGAGAATCAGGCGGTCTTCTATCGCATCCGGCTGACGGAAAAAACAGGACGACAGGTGCAGCAAAGCTGATTTGCGGCCGCGCTGCTTATCAGAGCCGATACTGGTCCACCGACGAAACGGCGTCATTCACCATGCGCGTGACTTCCACGATCGCGCTGTTCGCTTTCTCCAGATCCGGCCCCGTCGTCATCAGGCAGAGAATGTACGCCATCTTCGGGTTGTAGATGATGCCGCAGTCATGCAGCTGCTGTTCGTTCTCCAAATTCGAGTAGCCGAATTTGTGGGCGACGCGGGTGCCCTCCGGAAGGCCTGCGACGATTCCTTCATGGAACACGGCATCGGAGAGCAGTTGCAGCGCAAACTGCGACATATCCCGGGAGAGGTAGCCCATGTTGTAGAGCACGGCGTAGAGCTTCGCGTACAGCGAGATGGGAATATAGGAGTCGGGCTTGAGCATGAGCTGAAGCACGTCCAGATCGCGGAAGGTCGTGTAGGCGGTCTTCGAGGCGAGCACGTTCATCTCGCGCGTAAGCACCACGTAGGAGCGGTTATCCGAGTACACGATCATCTTCCGGAGCAGCTCGCGTATGGAGTAGGGCGTGTCGGGCTCGATGGTCTGGCTCGCTTCCGTCACGCTATCGGCGATATCGAGGCTGCCGGTATACGAGAGCGAACGATCCAGGAGGGCGGGATCCAGATCGGCGGCGTGCAGGAAGAAGATGAAGACTGGCAGCTTCACGAGACTCGCAGGCTGAAACTGGTCATATTCCCCGATGCCGAAGCGGGGGCCGTGGTCCAGATCCTGGAAATAGAGCGACAGGTGCGTCACCATCCCGGCTGCTTTCAGCTCTTCTTTTTTCCGCGAGAGAGCTTCGCGGAGGGGCTCGTAGTTCCACTCGCCCTGCGCGAGGGTGTCGCCGCACCGCCGGATGGGACTCAGCAGGTCGTACTTCTGGTGGCACGTGGCAAGCATGCCGAGAATGCCCTGCACGGCCAGCACGGCCACTACACCCAGTCCGAAAACCAGTACGTAGGTGAAGCGCGGAGCCTTCATGGGAATAGTGTGATTCACACAACCTTACTCCGGCAAATCTTTCATCAAGCATCAACTGCTCGCTGGCGACGAGAAGCAACAAGTCAGCCGCTGCAGTCCGATTGTCTGAGCACAAACCCCTGCCGAAACGGAGGAGTAAAGATGGCAGCCCCACGGGGAATCGAACCCCGCTTTCCTGGATGAGAACCAAGTGTCCT
>CAZFBZ010000071.1:0-5292 GCA_964517345.1 uncultured Candidatus Peribacteria bacterium
TTTGGCGCCGGCCTTCAGCACGCTCTTGGGTGCGGGCTTGGGCATCGGCTTCTTCGCCATCTCCGGCTTCTTCGCGGCGACCACGACCTTTTTGGGCTCCGGCTTTTTGGCGGGGGCCTTCTTGGGGGCGGGCTTCTTCGCGACGACTTTTTTGGGAGCGGTCTTCTTGGCGACCGGCTTCTTCTTGGGAGCCGCTTTCTTCGCGGCGGACTTCTTGGCTTTCTTCGTGGCCATAAGAATAAGGAGGAGAAGGGCTTGCCCGCCGGAGCAGCGGCCAAGATCGATCGCAGTGAAACGTGGCGCCCCCGACAAAACGAGGCAGGCACTGCGAAGGTGGGACCACGGCACTCACAACTCAATCGAAGCCACCGCGGAATGCGCAAATTCTACGTTCCTGAGGCCAAGCGTCAATCACATTGGACATCTTGCGGCATTCTAAATTGCTTATAATAATTAATATTGTATAATAGTATATTATACTTCACGTCCATGGCAGACCCCACAAAGAAAGATGTCCCTGACGGCGAACCTCTGGAACAGCCCGCTCCCCTGACTCCTGACGCGTCTTCCGGCGATGTGGTCGCCGTGCGAAGCGACGTGACGGAGCGCGTCGCGGCGCTGGAACACCTCTTCGGTGACAGTGAATTGCGTCATCTGGCGATGACCATCGGCTTGGAGGGGGAATTCCGGATGAACCTGCGTATCGCCGCCCTCGCAAAACAGAAAAAGGTCTCGCCGGAGCGCGTGCGGGCGGAACTGATCGCGTTCACCAAGAGCCGCATCCGCGAACGGGAAAAGGGGCCGTTGTTCCACTTCCACCGGACAAACCTCGTGAATTTTCGCATCATCGCCGGCGACGGACGCCTGCTCTCGCGCACCAAGGTAAAAGAGCTGCATCCCCTGCTGGAGCTCCCGGGATGGTCGGCGAGCGAGAATGTCATGCTCACCCGCGACCGGACGAACGCTGAGGGGCGTCTGATCCAGCCCGGGTTCGACCCGGGGCAGAAAGTGGGAACGGTGGGCGGAGGCGGCGCGACAATTGTGCTGCGCGACTCCGTAATGGATACCGACGGCTACGATCCGATCCAGGCGTATCCAAACGTCAGCGATGCATCGCTCGCCACACACTGCGAGGTGGTACTGGCGGACACCGCAGCGGACGCCGAAGAGATCCGCGCAATCCTCGACGCCGCCGGACTGCAGGATCTGCGGGTGATTCTCGCCGGAGAGTGGCCGGCATACCGCGCGGCACTGGCAGCTTGAGGCATGGATATTTGGCTTGGATAAAAGAAAATCCTGAATAGCTGCCTGCTATTTCTTCGTGCCCGGACGCGGAGGCCCGATCATCCCCGCATGACCGGGCCCAAAGAACAGCACGATGACGCCGAGCAGCGCGCGGCACTCGCCGCAGAAATCACTGCCGCTCTGGCGCGACTGGAAACCGCCCGCGTCGCCGCCGGCGGGGACCGCGAACTCGCCGGAGATGCCGCATGCGCCGGAGGCGTGCTGCGGATGGTGGAGGGAATGAATGCCGGGACGACAACCACCATGACTGCCGCCGCGCACATGATGCAGCACGCCCCGCAGATCGCGCGTGGACTCGCATACCTGCGGCGGACCCGAGGAACCGGCTCGCAGACAATTGACGCCATTCTCGCGCACCTTTTCGGGAAAGAAGGACAGATGCGCAGCGACCCCGCCTCGCGGCTTGCCGATGAGGTGACCGCGGAAGCCCGCCAACGGACGGCCGCTGTCACTGCGGGCGCCGCACCGATCGCCCGGCGGATATATGAAGGAGGCCCATACATCGCCGGAAGCCTCATCACGGAGGCCAATGTTGCGGCCCGCCTGATCGTGGAACTGATGGCAGCCGGAAATTTCGACATGCAGATCGACAAGGTTCCCGGCGGATTCATCCTGATTCCGACGACGCGCAAGCCGACGGAGTGATCAGGCCGGGATCTGCTGCGTCACGCAGTGGAACGATCCCCAGCCCCAGGTGAGCACGCGGCTGTCGATAGGCACGATGCGTCTGTCGGGGAAGCATTTTTGCAGAACGGTGACAGCCTCCGCGTCGCGCGGGTCATTCCACACGGGCAGCAGCACGCACTCGTTGGCGATGTAGAAATTGGCGTAGCTCGCCGGAATCCGGAAGCCTTTTCCCGGCGTGTGTTTGCCCTTGGTGGGCGCCCGGTCGATCAGCACCGGCTTGGGCTGCGTGATCGTGAGAATCTCAAGCGGCTGGCCGTCCTGATCCGTCATCGTGCGCAGACGGCGGAGATTCTCCTGCAGCGGCGGGTAGTCGGGGTCCTGCGGATCTTCGTTGATGATGGTGACAATCGTGCGCGGTCCCACAAAGCGCGCGAGATCATCCACATGGCCGCTGGTGTCGTCGCCCGCGATCCCGTCGCCCAGCCACAGGATTTTGGTGAGGCCAAGATGGTCTTTCAGCCGCTGCTCGATCTGCTCTTTGGTCAGGCCCGGATTGCGGTTGGGATTGAGCAGACAACCTTCGGTCGTCAGCAGCGTCCCCTGTCCGTTCACATCGATGGATCCGCCCTCCAGCACCATGGGAATTTTGACGGACGATTGGCCGAGCTGCGCCGCGAGCAGCGACGGGATGCGGTCATCGCGCTCCCAGTCCCACTGATTGCCCCACGCATTGTATTGCCAGTCGAGGAACAGGCGGTCGCCAGCAGCGTTTTTGACGACGATGGGACCGTGATCGCGCGCCCACGCGAAATCATTGGGGATGCGGTGCAGATGGACACGCTCACCGCGCACGCCGGCGTCTTTCATTTCCGCGCGCGCCGACGCCTCGGCAGCATCATCATGAATGAGGATGTGCACATCCTCACCGATCTCCAGCTCTTTGACCATGCGCGCCCAGATCGCGGGGATCTGCCCGAACAGACCCGGCCAGTGCGGATGCTGTTGCTCGCCAGCCGGGATGTGCGGCCATGTGAGCATCGTGGCTTCGTGGCGCTCCCATTCGGCCGGCATGCGGTAGCCGCGCGAAGCGTGCGTGTCGCTCATTTCTTTTTTTCCGTGAGCGGGCCGTAGACCTCGGGTCTGCGGTTTCTGAGGAACATCCATGCGTTCTGCAACGGCTTCACCCGGTTCAGATCGCAGGGAGCGATAATCACCTCCTCTTCCTTCCCGCCCTTCGCAAGCAGAGCGCTGCTGGGGCTGCTGATAAAGGATCCTCCCCAGAAAGTGATCGCGCCCTCCTTGCCAACACGATTCACGGCGCAGACATAGACATTATTCGTCGCCACATGCCCGAGCATCGCGTTGCGCCACATCAGTTCCCAATCTCCGGTGATGTTCTCCTCCACGCTGTCATCGATCGTGCCGATAGCGGTGGGGTAGAAAATAATCTCAGCGCCCTGAAGAACGGCGATGCGGGCGGCTTCCGGATACCATTGGTCGTAACAGATCATGGGGCAGATAGTGCCGAAACGCGTTCTGAACACGCGGATACCCGTGTCGCCGGGGGCAAAATAGCGCTGTTCGTGGTACAGGATGTCTTCGGGGATATGCGTCTTGCGGTAGATGCCGAGCATCGTGCCATCCGCATCAAAGACCGGCGCGGTGTTGTAGAATTTCCCGTCCGCGGATTTCTCAAAAATGGATCCTCCGATCAGGACGATTCCATGCTTCTTTGCGATGGCGGACAAAGCCTGAGTCGTCGGACCGGGCATGGCCTCGGCAGCATCGAATGCCGCGCGGTCATCGGGTTTCTGACAGAAGTACATGGCAGTGAAAAGCTCCGGCAAGCAGACGATATTTGCGCCCTTCTTCACGGCCTGCTCCACCATCTCTTCGGCTCGTCGCAGATTCAGTGCCGCGTCGTCCGTCATGGACATCTGGACCAGGCCGACGTTGACGATTCGTTTTTCCATGCGCGGAATTCTGATACGTTGCGGGCGAAGTTGCAATTCAGATTCCGTCCTCATTTTCCGAGAATGACGATGGATTCTCTTTGGATTAAGCGGTGCGCGTCTGTAGGATTTTCGCGCTTTATCCCCGCACTCCGTCCATGAAGAAATTCACCAAGCTGTCCCCCGGCCTCAAGAAGCTCGTCGTCCCCGAGACGGCAGGCCGCATGAAAGGCACCGTCAGCGAGTATGTCAAAAAGAGCAAGCGCCCGGTCAGCGCGTTCGCCGAGCGCACGCTCAAGCACTGCAACGGCGGCACCACAATGCAGGCCGCGCTCTGGCTCAAGGATCACCTCAAGAAAGGAGGCAAGATCGTCGTGACCATCTCCGGCGCGCTCAGCTCCTTCCAGGTCGGCGTGATGCTGGCCGAGCTCATCCGCAAGAACAAGGTGCACCTCGTCTCGGCCACGGCCGCGAACCACGAGGAGTCGTACTACCGCTACGTCGCCCACTCGCACTACGCCTACATCCCGCGCTATACCGAGCTCACCCCCGAGCAGGAAGCCGAGTTGCGCGATACGGGACTCCGCCGCATCACGGACACGTTCCTCCCGGAAGACGAGAGCGTGCGCATCATGGAGCCGCACCTGCTGCGGATGTGGAAGGACGCGGAGAAGAAGGGCCAGCGCTACTTCCCGCACGAGTACTTCCGCCGCCTCTTCTCCGAGGGCCTCATCAAGCCGGACCCGCTGGCCAACCCGGACGACTGCTGGGCATACGCCGCCTACGAGAAGAACGTGCCGATCGTCATCCCGGGATTCGAGGATTCCACCATGGGCAACATCTTCGCCAGCTACACCTACGGCGGAAAGTGGCGTGATGCCAAGGGCCCGGTCGTCGACCCGCGCGTCATGAAAACAGGCCTCGAGTACTTCACCTGGATGTACGACTGGTACATGAAGGCCTCCGAGAAATCCCCCATCGCCTTCCTCCAGCTCGGCGGCGGCATCGCGGCGGACTTTCCCATCTGCATCGTGCCGTCCATCAAGCACGACCTGCAGCACCACAAAGTGCGCGACTGGGCGGGCTTCGTGGAGATCGGCTCGTCGCCGATGTCCTACGGCTCGTACTCCGGCGCGGGCGGCAAAGAGAAGATCACCTGGGACAAGCTCTCGATCGAGAGCTACTACGCGATCATCCAGAGCGACGTGACCGTGGCGTTCCCGTGGATCGCGGCGGTACTGCTGGATCTGTAATGCTTTTGGCCTGACGACGGCGACAGGGGGAACCTCCTGCTGCCGTCGTTATGATGTGCGGCTTTTGGAAGAACTGTTTGGTGCTGTACAGCCCGAACAGTATTTGACTTATTTATTAATAAGTATGATAATATATTCTAGTTATCCGAGAATCC
>CAZFBZ010000072.1:0-5283 GCA_964517345.1 uncultured Candidatus Peribacteria bacterium
GGCGAGGTGAGGGCGCCCTTGATGATGTCCACGCCCATCTGCTCGTCGTCGTTGTCGACTTTGACCTTATCGAGAGCGACGATTGCGCGGATGAAGGCGGTGCCGCCTCCGGCCACGATGCCTTCCTCAGCCGCGGCGCGGGTGGCGCTGAGCGCGTCCTCCACGCGGTGCTGCTTCTCTTTCTGCTCGATCTCGGTGGCTGCGCCGACTTTCACGACGGCGACGCCGCCCGAGAGTTTGGCGAGGCGCTCCTGGAGCTTCTCGCGGTCGAAGTCACTCTTGGTGTCGCCGATGGCGTTCTTGAGCTCGGCGACGCGGGATTCGATGTCCTTCTTGGAGCCACCGCCGTCGATGATGACACAGTTATCCTTGGTGGCGACGACGCGGCGCGCCGTGCCGAGGTCCTCGATCGTGGCGTTCTCCAGCTTCAGGCCGACTTCCTCGCTGATGACGCGGCCGCCCGTCAGGATGGCGATGTCCTTGAGCATCTCCTTGCGGCGGTCGCCGAAGGCCGGGGCTTTGACCGCGAGCGTGCTGAACGTGCCGCGAAGCTTGTTCACGACGAGCGTGGCGAGCGCCTCGCCCTCAATGCTCTCGGCAATGATGACCAGTTCCTTCTTGCCGCGCTGCGCGAGGGACTCGAGCAGGGGGAGGATCTCCTGGATGCTGCCGATCTTCTTGTCGGTGATGAGGATGTGCGCGCGCTCGAAGACGGACTTCATGCCCTGCGTGTCCGTGACGAAGTACGCCGAGATGTAGCCCTGGTCGAACTGCATGCCTTCCACGAATTCCTTCTCGAGGCCGAGCGTCTGGCCGGCCTCCACCGTGACGACGCCGTCCTTGCCGACTTCTTCGATGACTTCGGCGATGAGCTCGCCGATCTCGGTGTCCTGGGCGGAGATCGTGGCGACGGCCGCGAACTCCTCCTTCTTGGAGACGGGCTTGGCCTGACCCTCAAGGTGCTTCACCACCGCGTCGACACCCTTCATGATGCCATTCTTGATGGAGATGGCGTTCTTGCCGGAGCCGAGGTGCTTGAGACCTTCCTGCATGATGGCATGCGCGAGGACGGTGGCCGTCGTCGTGCCGTCACCGGCCGCGTCGTTCGTCTTGGTCGCGGCTTCCTTCACCATCTGGGCGCCCATGTTCTCGAACGGATCCGGGAGCTCGATTTCCTTGGCGACCGTGACGCCGTCCTTGGTGACGGTCGGTCCGCCGTACTTCTTGTCGATGCCGACGTTGCGGCCCATGGGGCCCATCGTGGCGCTCACCGCGCGGGCGAGTTTGGCGACGCCCTTGAGGAGACGTTCGCGCGCTTCATTTCCGAAGATGATCTGCTTTGCCATGGTGGAGAAAGGGGAGGGGAGTGGGAAAATGCGGGATCAGGCTTTCACTTTGCAGAGGACGGAGCCGATATGAAGGATCTTCACTTCGACGTCTTTGCCTTCGATGTTCTTGAGCTTCACGTCGTCGCCGGCGTAGCGGCCGTAGAGCACGTGGTCGCCGACCTTCAGGTAGTCGTGCGGGTTGGCCATTTCTTTTCCGTCATCCATCATGCCGCCGGTACCCAGGGCGATGACGATGCCCTCGCTCGGCTTCTCGCCGGACGCGGTCTCGGGGATGATGATGCCGGACTTCGTGGTCTGCTCCTTCTCGACCGGGACGACGACGACGCGGTCGCCGAGCGGCTCGATCTGGACGGCCAGTTTGACGGGGAGATCTTTGTGGGCTGCGGAAGCTGCCATAGGAATGGGAGAAAAAGAAGAGTGTTGGTTGCGCGGACCGCGCGTGTGCTCACGCAATCTAGCACTCGGGATTCTAGACTGCCAACAGGGAGTGTCAAGATCCCGTAAGTTCCGGTCGCCGGATCCGTCACCTTATGACATAGTGCATCCTTCCTCTTTATCGTTCATGCCTTCCAAGCGCAAGATCGCCGTCGGCTCGCTCCTGCTTCTGTGCCTCACTACGGGCGCTGCGGCGGCATACCAGTACGTGTCCACGACCAACGGCGTCACCACCGCGTTCCAGACGGGACCCGTCGGCAGCCAGTACGTCCGTATCAGCCCGACCGAGACGGTCGCGTGCCAGGAAGGACGCTGCGTAACCGTGACAGATAAAGGAGAGGTGATCACCTCGACCGAAAATGACTCGACGTTCGATTCGCCGCCCGTAGGCGCCATCATCAATGATGGTTCCGTTGGCGGGAAGGCGTTGACGCCTGATGGCAAGCCATGCGACTTCGATCCCGGCTTCGACGATCCTGCCGAGAACGAGCGGATTCGTACAATTGTCTGCGCGCAGATGTCCGGGGAGATCGGCAATGACTCCGCCTTGTCCGGCGACGGACTGAATGATGGAGGCGACGGACGCGGCTCCGGTGCCAGCGGCGATGCCGCCGTGGACGCCGAGACGCAGCGCATCCGCGGACTTTTCGGCGACCGCAGCTCCTCGTCGACCGTTCGCACCAACGCAAGCGTCGCGGATTCGGTCTCTTCCACCGGCAACGGCGGCAGCGGTATCAGCGGCTCGACCGATGCCGAGGTGGATGCCGAGCGTGCGCGTATCCGTGGGCTCTTTGCTGATCGCGACAACACGACATCCGGGACGGGCGCCGACGGAACCGGAACAACGGACGGCGGCACCAGCGGAGGAATCCGCGCGTCCGGCATGAGCTGTCCGGAGAGTCGATCGTTCCTCAATATTTTCGGCGGAGCAGTGACCTGCGGAAACGACGGACAGACGATTCCCATCGTCATCAGCGGCGACTGTCCCATCACCGCGTGCATCCTCAAGTACCGGAGCTCTACCTCGTCGCCGGGATTTGCCGGGCCGATCGACTTCTAAACCAGTTGGGCTCAAAAAACGCCTGTTTTGGCTCTTTGTGGCGCTAAACTCGGGTATAGGCCGCTTTCAGGCTTCCCGCGGCGACCGGCAGCGGAATTATGGCTTCGTGCTGGGAAGACCCTTGACTTTCCTATGGCAAATAGCTATAGAGCGGCATCAATCATTTCCTCCTCTTTCTCCTCGTATGGCTACCCTCAATGCCCGGCTCGGAGACCCGCTCTCGTTCGATCTGAACATCAGCCCGCGCAACCTGCCCAGTGCCAACGGCATCGAGGCCGCGCATGTTGCGACGCTTGATACGCATACGAACACTGTTGCCGATGACGTGCATACGGTGATGCTTCAGGGCCTCCATGGAGATGCCGCCCAGGCTGCGGGAGAAGGACACGAGGACGCCGAAACGCACGGCGATGCGTCATACACGGTGACGATGCGCGAGGGTCCGCTGGCCAGCATCCGTTTTGAGGGTCTGCCCGAGGGCAGCATGCTGCGCTACTGGCTGGACGGTCAGGCGAGGTCGCGCGACGTACATGGCAGCGTGAGCGTGCTGTTGGATGCCGAGAGTCCGGTGCTCCTGCAGACCGGAGGCAAGCTGGAGAAACTGGAGATCGGCCAGGTCGGGGAGAAGCACACGATCAAGGTTGAACATAAGGAAGAGCACGAAGAGCATCCGCATGAGGACCACAAGAAGGGCGACCATGGAGGAGGTCACGGTGGCGACCACGCCGGAGGCGGACACGGCGCTGGCCATGAAGGCAACCATGCTGCGGAGGAACAGGAGCATCTCGCGCATCTGCGTCACCACCAGGAAGAGGAAGAGAAGAAGAAGCGCGAGGAAGAGGCGTTCCTCGAGGAGCTCGCTCATGCGAACCATCGTCAGCATGGCGACGGACATCACGGTGATGCGCTCTGGGAAAACCTCGCCGAAGATCCGTTTGTGCTGCCCTTCAATGATCCGTTCGGTCATCAGGACCACCACACCCGCGTGCATGGAATCGGCGCACACAACGGCGTGGCCCACGGTACGGGCACCGATCACAATGGCGCACTTCACGGTGGAGCAGATCACAACGGCACCGGAGGCCACGGTCCGAACGGTGGTCATGACGGAGGCAGTGATCACGACCGGAACGGTCAGCATCGCGACAGCAACCATGCGCATCAGCCCGAAGGCGGAGAGGTTGCCGTCGAGATGGACGGTGGTCTCAAGCCGACGCTCCTGGAAATCGCCGGACTCGGCGCTGCTGCCGCATATGCGATGAACGGCCGCGAGTCTCCGGATAAGCAGATCCCGCAGTCCTCACGCGTCGCTGGAAAGCCCGAGAAGCCCAAGCGCGGCTGGTACGATCCGCGACGCTATATGGGTCTCTGAGCGCTCCGGTCCGGAATTTCCTCATAGAACGGCCGGAAGAGGATCGCTTCCTGAAAGCGCTCCGCGGACATCCGGACCATCTGCTCGATGATCATGGGGAATTTCTGTCCCAGATACTCGGCATCGGCACGCAGCGTCACCGGCACCGTGAGCTGCGGCGCGTAGCGGTGATGATCCAGCGGATACAGCGGGCCCATCGCGAACATCACTGTCTGCTGCCCCAGCGCTTCAGGCCCGATCACGCCCTGATGCTCCTCTGCGAGCAGGGTGATGACCTCGCGGCGGATCTGTGCGACGGTCTTCAGTGTCGATGACCACCACAGCCGCGCGATGGCGAGGCAGATTTCTTCGCGGATTGCGAACGCGCGCGTGCGCTGTGTCTCCGGGTCCGCGGGGATCTCATCATCCACAAACAGCAGCGCGGTCTTTCGTCCGGGGGCGCCCGGCGATTTTCTTCCGCCCCTCAGGAATGTCCGCACAGCCGGATATACTACTGATTGCCCGTCTTCCTTCGCTTGCGGCGCCGTTACGTAGTCGATCTGACCCCGGCGAGCCGCAATTGTGGCGAACGTGCAGGCGGTTTTGCCGTCGGCGATAAAGCTGTGGATTTCCTCGTATCCTCCCGACATAGGCCGGTGAGCCTGACACGCGCGTGCCCCGGCGACAACCATTTGCCATGCTGCCTGGCCGGGACGACAATGGCGTCCTATGGATTTCAACCCCCTGACACCCGAGGAAGAGCGCATCATCGTGCATAAAGGCACCGAGCGGCCGTTCACCGGCGAGTACGACAGTTTCCGCGGCGAGGGCACGTATATCTGCAAGCGGTGCAATGCCGAGCTGTATCGCTCGGACGACAAATTCGATTCCGGCTGCGGCTGGCCGAGCTTTGACGCCGAGATCCCCGGTGCGGTCAAGCGCCTTCCGGACGAAGATGGCATGAGGATCGAGATCCAGTGCATGAATTGCGGCGGTCACCTGGGACACGTCTTCCAGGGCGAGCGCCTCACAGAGAAGAACACGCGCCACTGCGTGAACTCGCTCTCCATGAAGTTCGTGCCGAAGAA
>CAZFBZ010000073.1:0-5144 GCA_964517345.1 uncultured Candidatus Peribacteria bacterium
GAACGCTTAAGCGCTTCGGTTCTGCCTCCGGCTTCTTGGGGATCGTCACTGTCAGCATGCCGTTCTTTGACTTACACTCTGCCTTTGAACCATCAGCGTACTCAGGAAGGAGAATCTGTCTTGTAAACTCCGCATAGGAGTAACTACGCTCACGGCGGTGCCACTTCTTGTCCTTAGTATCGGACTTCTCTTCGTGCTTGCCGCTGATTGTGAGGACGTTATTGCTCACATCCACATTGATGGACTGAGGGTCAAAGCCCGGGATGTCTGCCTCGATCACCACTTCTTTGTCGGTTTCGGAGACGTCCACAGGAAGAGCGAGTTGGCGTTGCTCCATAATGGAAGGCATGAAGGATGTCTCGAAGAGACGGAAGGGGTCCCAAAACGCTTCGTCGAAGAAGCGGTTAAACGGACTGCGAGAGAGATCCCTCTGCTCATCGCGCCGTTGAATCTGCCTGCTGTCTGCCATAGAAAGAGGGGAAATGAAATAAAATTAGCACTCGATAGTATAGAGTGCCAATTCTGTGCCGTCAAGATCAGTTGAGCGCCGATGCGTATGCGGAAGTCCGCTATGCGCTGGATACGTTCTTCAAAAAGTCTTTGAGGCAATCGGTCTTTTCGTCTGCATATCACCCATGGGGTGTGTTGCATCTGCATGGCAGCTCCAGTGAGAGTCGAATTCCCGTTAACGGCTTGTCGCGTCACCGAAATACTGCAGAGACCTCTTTCACATTCTGTTCCAGGCGTCTGAGGGTATTGGCAGGAAGATTGCCCCGTGCGGATTCCAGAATATTGTCTGCGGCCGTCTGGAATGATGCTCCTGCGTCCCGCAGGGATTTCTGCAAAGACTCCCGCAAGGATGCTTCGTTTGGGCCCGTACCCGTGCGATCCAGGCGATCGCGTACCGCGGAAAACAGCTCCAGAGTTGTTCTCAGGTAGTCGCGCGTCTCCCCCAGCGCGTCATCGTCGCCCGTGGAAAAATTCTCACCGTAACCTCTC
The DNA here is from genome assembly GCA_964517345.1 of uncultured Candidatus Peribacteria bacterium. Taxonomy (GTDB): domain Bacteria; phylum Patescibacteriota; class Gracilibacteria; order Peribacterales; family Peribacteraceae; genus DAISLF01. Next base: position 1,000 of record CAZFBZ010000073.1, read on the forward strand.
CAGCGGTTGCACAGATACTCGCTTACGCGTTGCGCGTCCGCGGGGGGCGCAGACGCCAGGCTGGTGCAGAGTGTCCGGAAATTCCTCTCATTTCCCCACAGGACTGCTTTCAGCGCTTCAGTCGGATTTTCCATTGCGCCGGCGAGGCACGCCTGGCCGAACTCAGCTTGTCCGGTTTGCATCGCGCAGACTCCCATGAGGCCCAGATGGCGGGTCGCTTCCCCGCGCACGGTCGCCCCTCCTTCTGTCCGGAGGCGCAGCACGGTGTCGCGCCACGCGGCCATCGCCGGCCTTGTGAATGTTTGCGGGTTCGCAGTCAGGTTGCCTTGATAGAGCTGGGTGAAATGCCCTTCGATGCCGTTCATCAGCGCGACAAGGTCTCCGCTCGGGAGCCCCGCAACGGCGCTGCGTTCAAGGCAGAATGCCAGGGCATCATCCACGGATTGCATCTGGCACAGCGCAGCAATCGCGGCCCGGCGGATGTCCGCGGGTGCCTGGAGGTCAGTGGCGCGCCTGCGCAGAGAGGGGAGTGCGGCGTTCCGGGGTTGGGGATCAATTGTCAGAGAGATTCTCCAGCGTTCGCCGATCGCGTTCAGTACCCCAAGCGCATTATTCTGCACAGCTCCATCGCGGTCATCTGCAGCAACAAGAACCGACGAGACCAGAGTCCTGAGGCCATTTCCGCGCGGAGGATCGAGCCCTGGGATATTTCTGCGCATCGCTTCCAGTGCAATCATCTGCCGACGATCACCCGTGCGACTCGGCCATCCGGAGAGCGATAGTATTCCGTCGGTGTTCTCACAGAGGGCACCGGCGAGCAGTGTGTAGCTTCCTTCGGAGAGCCCGGCGCGCGCGTATGCCTGGGATGCGGCGGATATCACGAAATCATCACCGGCGTTCTGTCCCCGTCCGATGAAGACACTCAGGAGAAAGGCGGCGCGAGTGCTTACCTGGTCCATATTGGCGTTGGCCGCCACATCGGCTGCCCCCGTTCTGCGGAATTCCGTATCGGGATTGATGATGTAGGGGATGAGCGCCCGTCCGACCGTCTGTCCGAGCTTCTGGAGCACGGCGCTGAAATCCACTTCATCATTATTTCCCAGAAGATATTCCTGTATGACGCGATCGCGCAGCGCGGCGTTGCCTTCTCGCAGAATATAGTCTGCAGCACGCTGACTCGCGTTTGGATCGGTGCGTCCATCTGACGAAGGGGACAGCATGTCCCGCACGGTTTCCATTTGGATACCCGCCACTTTCTGCTCACGTTGGCGGGATTGCACTTCACTGTCCGTGTTCGGTTGCATCTGGCCTTCGATATCGGCCAACGTCTCCGCTTCATCGGCCTGGTCGAGCTTCTCGTTTTTTTGACGTTGCTCACGGCGTTCCCTTCTCGTCTGTTCCTCTGCATTCGTTCCACCCGGCGGAGGGCTCGGTACTTCGGATGTGTCGGAATTCCCGGTGGGCGGAGTTGTCTCCGGTCCGCTGAAACGCAGCAGCCGACGTTCGTGGAAGAAGTGCAGGATAGGGATGTGTATTTCCGTAAAGTATAGCTTTTTTTGCTCCAATGAGCAATTTGGACTCATTAGAGTGAAATTGGCAGCCCCAGGGTTTCTGCGTCGCAAGCTATGCAGAACCGCAAAGACAAACATTCTACGAAGCTTGCGAAGGAGAATGGCAGCCCCAGGGAGAGTCGAACTCCCGTTAACGGATTGAAAACCCGCTGTCCTAACCGTTAGACGATGGGGCCGCGGACGAGGAAAGACCGGATGCGGGCGGAGTATACAACGAGATGCCCGGCCATGCAGGCCAAGTTGGCGTCCAAAAGCCGGGACGGGGGTCAGGCCACATATTGTTGAGTTTTTAGACGCAGAATTCTTGACTGAAAAGACGATATAAGGGAAAATAGACACTAATGCTTACCACTCTCTTCCTGACGGTGTCTGAGCGCAGGCGCTTCGATGCCCTCCCGGCAAAACTGAAGGCGGACTGGACGGTCACCGACGAGACCGGCACGGCCTACGAAACAGATTACGAGCTGACAATTCGCGCTCACATGGCCGAGGTCGCCGCATTTCCGGCTCTCAAAACCATGATCGCCGACATGCGTGCCGGTAAGAAGGTGGATATCTCCGCGCTCGGCACCATCCCTGATGACATGGTCCCTGAAATGCTCTTCTCCATCGGTGCACGCGGCATTTCGCTGCTCATCGACGAATTGCTCCGCAACGTGAAAACCGACGAAGAAGTGCAAGCTATCGCCGGATTCTCCCACTTCCGCCGCGAGATTCTCCAGTCCAACGCCAAGGTCCTTTCCCGCTGACGCTCATGGCTTACAGGTCATCCACCAACGTCGAGAAGAAAGTGCTCTTCAACTCCCAGGACAGGGCAGGCCTCCTCCGGGAAGTCCGCGAGAAGTACGGCGACAACGCCGCCGCCGTGCTTGAGCGTGTGGACGTGAAGTCCGCCTCCACCGTGGACCAGCAAGCTGCGGCCCGCGATCTGCGCGATGCCGTCCCCAATGCCGATACGAACGCTCTCGTCGATGCCTATGTCGGCCATGGCCAGCAGATCGCCATCAAAGAGGATTTCCGCGACAAGCTCTACGAGAAGAAGGACGTTCTCCCCGAGGCCGCCGGCGCAGGCGGTGATGACGCCCCCCCGCCCGCCCAGCCTGCCGAAGCCGAGAGCACCGGTGCCACAGGTCCAGCTGACATGGCTGCTGCCAAGAAAGAAGAGCCGACCACGCTGCTCGGCAAGTTGGGATACGGCCTGAAGGAGGCCGCGCTTGCCCCGCTCAAGGCCGTGAAGTGGGCTTTCACCAAGCATCCGATCATCTCCACGCTCACCGTCACCGCGCTGCTCGCATTCCTCGCGTACCAGTACGGCATCCCTCTCGCACAGTTCGCCGGAGAAGGCGGAGACGTGCGCATGGGCGGTGTCGCGGATACCCTCAAGCGTCTCGGCGAATTCGCCCCGGCCGGCGAAATGCCCGCCGTCGGCGAGCTGCCCGCAGCGGTCGAGACCTACGGCGGCTTCACCCCTCCGGCCACGCGCGTACCGGGTATGTAAGGGCGCGCCGATCTACACATCTCCGAACAGAAGTTTTCCTCCACTCCCATGTCTACATCCACACCGACCCCGGACCCCGATCGTTCCGACCCCTCTCCCGAGGAGGCCGACGCCCGTGAGCGCGCAGAGATCAAGGCAGACGCAGCAGATGCGGCGCGCGGCATCGCGCCTATTCGCATGGCGCTCTATGGCCTGGCTGCCGCTGGCGGGGCGACATTGGCCGTCACGATGGCCCCACCCGTCCTTGTCCGTCCGGTGGAGCGCGCTTTCGGCATCGGCGGCCCCGAGGACCGTCCGTACCGCACGGCCCGCGAGCGCGTGGAGGCGTCGCGCGGCGATGCGTCCAAGCTCATCCCGGAGATCATCGACAGCGAGCCCCGGGTACAGCTGCGCACCATCAAGGAGGCCGATGTGAAGGCCGCCATCGACCGCTACATGAAGAACCCGGACGACCCGGATAACAACCGCCGCGTCTGGAATATCCTCAATGCCTGGCAGGACCGCGAGCTCGTCAAAATCGCGCGGCGTTTCCGGGCCATCGAGACGGACAAGGCGAAGGCTGCCGATCCCAACGAGCTCTACGCCCGTCTGCCGCTCATGCGCCAGGACGTGAATAACCGCGATCCCCGGAAAGGCCCGCTGGGCTTCGCCGAGCAGTTGAAGAAAGCCAGGGGCAGCGGCGACATCATGGACACCAACTGGAAGCGCTGGAGCGAGGCACTCAACGATCCTGCGGACAATCCGGCACACCGCGAGCGGGTGCGCGTCGCCTGCTCACAGATGCGCGCGTATATCGTCGAGACCGGACGCCGCCCCTTCTCTGCCGACCTCGCGGTCGCCATCAGCCGCGGCGCGTATCCCATCAACGCGACTGGTGCGGCGCGCCTCGTCGATTTCGAGAAGAAGCTGCTCAACGATTTCATCCTCGAGCGCTTCGCGCTGAAGGATATGCACGAGTCGTACCGCGAGACGGTCTCCTCCGTGAAGACCACCGCGAAGATGCACAGGGAGAACCTGGAGAAAATGCGTTCACACGGCCTTAAAGTCGACGCAGCCGAAGCGCGCCAGAAGGGGAT
>CAZFBZ010000074.1:0-5099 GCA_964517345.1 uncultured Candidatus Peribacteria bacterium
AGGATGACCGAGTAGGGCTTGCGGCGGACCGCTTCCGTGAGCTGGCCGCCCTCCTCGTAGCCCACATAGCCGGCTGTGGCGCCGACGAGGCGGGAGACGTTGTGGCGCTCCATGAACTCGGACATGTCGATCTTGATCAGCGCGTCTTCGCGGTTGAAAACCTCCTTGGCGATGGTGCGCACGAGCTCGGTTTTGCCGACGCCCGTGGGGCCGAGGAACAGGAACGAGCCGATCGGGCGCTTTTCGTCGCTGATGCCGACGCGGCTGCGGCGGATGGCGCGGGCGACCTTCTTGATCGCCTCGTCCTGACCGACGATGGACTTGCGGAGCACGAGCTCCAGGTTCGTCAGACGCTTGGCTTCGTTCTTCATCAGCTTGGTCACGGGGATGCCCGTCATGCGGCCGACCACCTGGGCGATGTCGTCCTCGGTGATCTGCATCGGCGTGCGGCGGTCGCCGTCCTCGGCGCTGCGCATGTCGTCGAGCTTCTCGCGGAGCTGCTGCTGTTCCTGCTTCATGCGGAGAGCCAGGTGGTACTTCTGCTCACGCACCGCGGTCTGCTGCTTCTGGAGCAGCTGCTCCAGCTTTTCCTCCGTCTTCTTGATGTCCGGGGCAGCCGTGGTGTTCTGCAGGCTCTTGCCGGCGGCGGCTTCATCGAGCACGTCGATAGCCTTGTCGGGCAGGTAGCGCTCCGTGATGTAGCGCTTGCTGAGCTGAACGGCGGCCTCGATGGCGCCGTCGGTGATGTTGAGGCGGTGGAACTGCTCGAAGCTCTCCTTCACGCCGTGCAGGATCTTCACCGCGTCCTCGGCGGAGGGCTCGTTGACCATGATCGACTGGAACCGGCGCTCGAGGGCGCGGTCCTTCTCGACGGTGCGGAACTCGTCCACGGTCGTCGCGCCGATCACGCGGAGCGTGCCGCGGCTGAGGGCGGGCTTGAGGATGTTCGCGGCGTCCAGTGAGCCTTCGGCGGCGCCGGCGCCCACGACGGTGTGGATCTCATCGATGAACAGGATGATGCTGTTTTCGCTCTTGGCGGCCTCTTTGATGATGTCATCAAAGCGCTGCTCGAACTCGCCGCGGTACTTGGTGCCTGCGACGAGCGAGCCCATGTTGAGGACCAGCAGGCGCTTGTTCTGGAGTGCAGGCGGCACGGTGCCGGCGGCGATGCGCTGGGCGAGCCCTTCGACGATCGCCGTCTTGCCGACGCCGGGTTCGCCGATGAGCACCGGGTTATTCTTCGTCTTGCGGTTGAGGATGCGCACGAGGCGCTCGATCTCGGAATCGCGTCCGATGATCGGATCGATCTTCTTTTCCTTCACCTTGGCGATGAGGTCGTCGGTGAAGTAATCGAGCACGGGCGTCTTGCTCTTACCCTCGCTCTTGGTTCCGCCTGCGCGACGCTTCATGGGCTCGCCGGGCACGCCACCCGGGGCTCCGCCGGACTCTCCGCCGGGACGGTCCTGACCAGGCTGCATGCCGACGATTACGCCCTGGAGGCCGTGGAAGAAGGCCTCAAGCGACTGCTCGAGGTTGCGGTTCTGCTGCTTGAAGGTGTTGATCTGACCGAACATCTCCTCGACGCGGCTCTTCAGGTCCTCGGGATCGACCTGCATGTTTTCCAGCAGGAGTGTGGCGGCGTTCTTGCCCGTCGAGACGAGCGAGTGGAGCAGGTGCTCCGTGCCGACGTTGGCATGGCGGAACTTGTGCGCGGTCATGACGCTCTGTTCGATGACGGTGTGCAGGAACGTGGAGAGGCCGTGCTTCACATGCTGGCCCTCCGCGTTCGGCGTGGTCATGGCCTTCAGGAGAATGCGGACGTTCTCCTGCGTGACGCCGGCTCCCGTGAAGATCGAAAAACCCAGCGACTTGGGAATGCTGAGGAGGCCGAGCAGCAGGTGCTCGGTGCCGATGTAGGGGCTCTTCATGTTCTTCGCCTCCTGCTCGGCGATCTGCAGGGCAAGCTTGGCGTTGGGTGTGAAACGGTCAAACGGGTGCATGGGTATTGGGAAGGGAAAGCGATCCATGGATTTAGCACTCTATTTCCGCGAGTGCCAGGTGTCCAGAAAGATCAGAACATTTTAGTCGAAGAGGCGGGAAAACACACGGGGTGATGACGGCATCACACAACGCTCACAGTCTACTTTGTATACGAAATGTGAACAGTGTTTTCCTCTTGCACTAGAGCCCAAACACGAAAAAACGCTCATCAGTAAATGACAAAGTGTGCATCGTGAAAGGGGATGCGCCGCTCAACGATGAATGTTCTCGCTTCAGAATGACCAATGAACTTTGCATGTTCATTTCTGCAGGGTCGCGGGGTGGGGGAGTGCAGCACCGTGCTTGTGCGAGCGATGGAGGCGCCAGTCTTCCAGAAAAAGCGAGATGATGGCGGTCATGGGGATGGCGAGGATCAGGCCAAGCACCGGGTTCACGACGTCGGGGAAACTCATGCCCGCGAGCATTGCGAACATCACCGCCACGGGCGAGAGGCCGATCGTGCGTTTCATGATGAGCGGCACGAGCAGGTTGTTCTCGCACCACTGCACCACGTAGTAGACGGCCAGGATGACGAGTCCCCACACCGGTCCCTGCTGCGTGGAGCCGATGATGACGGCGGGAATGGCGGCGAGCAACGGCCCGACGACGGGGATGAACTCCGTGAAGCCTGCGAGGATCGCCAATGTCAGCGCGTAGGGCATCCGCAGGATATTGAGGGCGAGGAATACCATGGCGCCGACGCTCAGGCACAGCAGCAGCTGCCCGCGGATCCATTGCGCCAGCTTCCATTGGATCGCCTCAGACTTGTCGGCGACGTAGGTGCGGTAGTTCCAGGGGAGGAAGCCGCGCATCCATGGCACGATGCGGTCCTTCTCCAGCTGGAAGAAGAATGCGAGCACCAGGATCAGCATCAGGTTCAGGACGAAATCCACGACGGAGCCCGCGAGCTGCGCGGCCAGCAGCAGCGATCCCTGGGGGGTCGAGAGGACGTTCTCGCCCAGGCGCGCGAGCGCGGCGGTGTAATCGGTGATCGAGAGGCTTCGCAGGGTGTTCTGCATAAAGACGGACATGCGCAGATTGGCTTCCGGCGAGAAAAACGGCAGCGAGACCATCGGGTCCGTCAGGAAATTATTCACCTGCGTGCCGAGGTAGACGCCGATTTGCTGGATCTGGCTCGCGAGCACCGGGATGAGCGACACAAAGAGGAAGACGAGCAGGAACAGCGCGATGAAGTAGTGCAGCACGATACCCAGCGGACGCGGGATGCCGTAGCGGCGCAGCATGCCGACGCCCGGATCGATGACGGCGGCGACGAAGATCGCGAGCAGCACGAGGACGAGCTTGTCCTTGAGGATGTAGAGCAGCACCACGCCGAGCGCGACGCCCAGGATCACCAGCGTCGCTTTTGCCACGCTGGACACCGAGATGTCCACTTCCACCTCGGGCGCGCGGTCGTGCGACGGGGGCGGCTCCGGAGAGTGCGGCGGCGTCTCCTTCTTCATGCTCTGGCTCAACAGCTTCTGGGCCTTCTCTCCGAGAATTCGCAGAGAGGTGAAGCTGCCGCCGGTCTTGGCTTTCTTTTTCTTGCTCATGAGGCGGGTCCGGCAAAAATCGCGCTCACCACTGTGTCGACGATCAGGAACGCGAGCAGCGAGAAAATGAGCCCGAGGATGGCATTGGTCAGGCGGCCCTTGGCTTTCTGGTTGTCACCCGTGAGGCCGGAGAACGCCCACTCGTAGCCAGCCCAGATGATCTCGATGAGACAGACGGTGCCGAGCAGGCCGAAGACAAGCTGGATGAGATAGCCCAGGTAGAGCGGGATGCAGTCGAAATGGAAATCTCCCGTGATGAAGCTGCACCGGCCGATCATGCCCGAGGCGGGGATGACACTGGGGATCAGCTGAGCTCCGACGGACGGCGCCCACACGGCAAGCGCGACCGCAAGGGCGATGGGGAAGTGCAAGCGCTTCATAGCGCGTGCATTCTGCGTCATGGACGGGGCGTGTGGCATTGTGGAAACGTCTTATTATTGAGCAATAGTGTCGTCCCTAATGCTTGCGGAGAGGGTCTATTTCTCTCAAAATGACACCGTTTTCGCTTTCCGCATCTTTTACCCGTGTCCGCCTTCTCCTGGTCATCGGCCTCCCGCCCCATCGTCGCCCTCGCGCCGATGGCCGGCGTGACCGACGCGTCGTACCGCCAGCTCATCAAGCGGCTCGCGCCCGAGACGGTCGTCTACACCGAGTTTCTCTCCACAGACGCTATCCATTATGGCGGAAAGAAGACAATGCAGATGCTCAGCTTCGATGCGGAGCTCGAGCGGCCGTTCATCGTGCAGGTGTTTGGCAAAGACCCGGAACACTTCTTGTCCGCGGCGAAGGTCATCGAGGAGCTGGGCGCCGACGGCATTGATATCAACATGGGCTGTCCTGCCGCCAAAGTCGTGTCGTCGTGCCACGGGTCCGCGCTCATCCGCAACCCCGATCTCGCTGCGAAACTGGTGGAGGCGACGGTGAAAGCCGTGAAGATCCCCGTCAGCGTCAAAACGCGTCTGGGCTGGGAGACGATCGATACGCTCCTTCCGTTCTGCAAACGCCTGGTCGATGCCGGAGCGCAGGCACTGGCCATCCACGGGCGCCGCTACCACGACAAGTTCTCGGGCAAAGCCAACTGGGAGCCGATCTACGAGCTGAAGCGGCAGGTCTCCGTGCCGGTGATCGGCAACGGGGATATCGCCTCTGCCGCCGACGCGCTGGAGAAGATCCAGAACCTCGACGGCGTGATGGTCGGGCGCGGGACGTTCGGCAATCCGTGGCTGATGCGTGATATCTGCGACGCGCTGCATGCCCGCAGGAACGATCCGTCGGCCGTGATTCCGTCGCCGTCGGTGCTCAGCCTGAGTTTCGAACAGAAGATCCCGATGATCTTGGAACACTGCGAGCTCGCGGTGAAAACCAAAGGCGAGACGCGCGGCATGCTGGAAATGCGCCGCCATCTGGCGAGCTACGTGAAAGGCTTCGATGGTGCCGCCGACCTGCGCAGCAAGCTTGTGCGCGTGGAGACGCTGGAACAGGTGACGGAGATTCTGAAGTTTTGAT
>CAZFBZ010000075.1:0-5098 GCA_964517345.1 uncultured Candidatus Peribacteria bacterium
ACATTGGCCCCACCCATGACCCAACTGTTCCACAGGTTGCTGAAGAGCTGGAGGTTATCGCACGCGGTGAACCCTCCGCACTCGTCATCGAAGACGTTGAGGTCGGAGGCAGCGATGTAGCGGCTGTTCATCCGCAGGATATCGGCCGGAGACTTGGTGGCGAGCAGCGTGCCACCATCAACATCCGACGTGCAGGCCAGCTGCAGCGAGGACATGTGTTCCGTGACCGAAGTGCTCTCGGGAACCGCCGTGGTTCCGCATCCGCAGTTCTCGACGCCCGGAGCGTACATGGCGCCGAAACCGAGAGCTGCTGTAAGCGTGTTGAGGTTGGCGATAGCGTTCTCCTGGAAGTCCGTGTGCTCGGAGATGCCGACGATGTGGCCGCCGGCAGTGTAGTAGGCTTGCAGCGCGGCGACGTCGGCGCCGCTCATAATGCTGCGGGGAACCGCGACAAAAACCACATTGTAGCGACTAAGATCGGCAAGCGACTCGTGCTGGTCGACGACGTCAGCACCGGCTGCGAGCAGGGCCGTGGTGAGCTGCGTGAATCCGCCGGTACAGGCACCGTTGTTGCCACAGTAGATGAGCGCGCAATCGTCGAGAACAGTGCAGGAACCGGAGATGGACGAAGCCGCGGAGGAGGCTGCCGAAGAGGCCTCGGATGAGATTTCGGAGGACGCTTCAGATGATGCGACAGAGGAGGCGACCGAAGACACTTCGGACGAAGCCACGGAGGAGATTTCCGAGGACGCTTCGGATGATGTGACGGAGGAGGCGACCGAAGACACTTCGGACGAAGCCACAGAAGAAGAGGAAGAGGAGCTGCCAGCAGCCACGCAGAGGCCGCTATTGGTATCGTATTCGTAAGGCGAACAACAGACGGGGCCCGGATCGCCTTCCAGACCGCAGTAGAAACAGCTGAAAAAGTCACAGAAGTTGGAGCAGCATTCGCCGTTTGTCATACAGAAGCCGCCCTGCAAACACGCGGCAACAGAAGATGCAGCGGAGGATGCGGCGGACGACTGCTCAGAGGATGCAACGGAGGATATTTCTGAGGATATTTCGGAAGATGACTCGGACGACGAAGACGAGGTGCAGTACCCCGGGAAGACCGTGTTGCAGTCCGTCTCACACTCACCAGCACCGCATGAGCCGGTACAGATAGCCCCGCTCATTGGACAGCTGGGGGTGGCGCACGTGCAGGCCGCTGCAGAAGACGATGAACAGAATCCTGGGAAGAGCGTGTTACAGGCCGTCTCACATTCGCCGACACCGCATGAGCCGGTACAGATAGCCCCGCTCATTGGACAGCTGGGGGTTTGGCACGTGCAGGCCGCCACAGACGACGAAGAAGAAGAGGGCACCACAGCGAGGAGCTGCCACTGGAATTGTTTCGAGGCAAGCGAGTACACAGCGGAAACCGTCACGACGGAAACCATTAACGTGACTGTTGCAGCCCGGAGAAGGGTGGTACTCGACCACATGTCTGGTGGTGCACACTACCAGCATCTTCGGACGGATGCACGCGTATTCCGCTGGCGCGATTGATTCGAGGATGACGGACCGCTCGGCTATGCTCCTCTCATGCATGTTCTTCCCGTTGCAACATCGCTGATCGTGGCCGGAGATGACGTCGCGGAGATCCTGCTCTCCGCGTGGACCCCGGAGGACGGCGACATACTGGTCGTCTCGTCGAAGGCGGTCGCAACGGCGGAGGGCGCTGCGGTTCCTGCTGCTGGTGACGCGGGATTCCGCGATGCCATAGAAAAAGAGACGCGGCGGCTCGACGGACGCATCCTGGAAGACGGTCCGGCGGCAATGCTCACGCGCGTGCGGCCTCCGGGTTTCCCGCGCGGCGCGCTCTTCGTGCCGAACGCGGGTATGGACCGGTCCAATATTAAGGAGGGGTCCGCCATCGGCTGGCCCCACAATCCCGTGGCGTCCGCGGTCCGCATCCGGCGCGCGATTGAGGAACAAAGCGGCAAGGCGATCGCGGTGATCATTTCGGATTCCTGTTGCCGTCCCGGACGCCTGGGTGTGACGGCGCTCGCGCTTGCCTGCAGCGGCATCAATCCCCTGCTCTCGCAGGTCGGGCGGGCGGACCTGTTCGGGAGGCCGCTCACCGTTACGCAGGAAGCCGTCGCCGACCAGCTTGCCACCGCGGCGAACATCGTGATGGGCAACGCGGACCAGCGGCGACCGGCGGCAGTCATCCGCGACCATGGTTTCACGCTCGGCTCCTACGACGGATGGGTGCCCGGCATCGAGCCGCGCGAAGACCTCTTCCGTGCGTTGTTCGCCGACGACCTGTCGTGACGGATTTTGACGCCGGGCGAGACGATGTAGACTGTATGCATGCAGATACGTTTCGTCGTCCTCTCGTCCTCGCGCGGCACCACGTTCGAAGCCGTGCTCAAAGCGATCAAGGATCAGAAGTTGTTCGCGCCCTGCCTGGGACTGGTCACCGATAAAGCAGACCGCGGTTGCGCCGAGAAGGCCAAGGCATACGGCATCCCCGTCACCGTCGTGGAGAGGAAAAAGGACGAAGACCGCCAGTCCTACGATATGCGGCTCGATCTGGCGATCCGCGCATTCACGGGGGATAAGACACACGACGTCGTGCTCGCGGCGCTCGGCTGGATGTTCATCTTCAGCGGATGGTTCGTGGCGGGCTGGAAGAACCGCATCATCAACGTGCATCCCTCGCTCCTGCCGAAGTATCCGGGCGGCCACGCACTGGAGGACGCGTTGGCGGCGGGCGAGAAAGAAACCGGCATGACGATCCACCTGATCGACGACGGCGTCGACACGGGCCCGATACTCCTGCAGAAGACCTGCCCCATCAAACCGGGCGACACGCTGGACACGCTCAAGCCGCGGGTCCAGGAACTGGAGAAGCAGTGGTATCCCCACGTGCTGGCGCTGATCGACGCGGGCAAGCTGCAGCTACCGGCCGACTGATCAGATGTACCCCTCGATGTGAATGTTCTTTTTGTCGATCCCCCACTCTGTCAGCGCCCGCTGCTTGATATCTTTGGTCATCTCGGGATTGCCGCAGGCGTAGAGACAGACCGGACGGTTCGTGCGGAGAAGCGCAGGCATCATGCTCTGCACGCGTCCGCGGTGCCCGGTCCACGAGGACTCCGGCGCGCTGAGAATGACGTGCAGCGTCAGGTTGGGATGTGCGGTCGACAGGCGCGTGAACTCCTCCACCCAGAAGAGGTCTTCCCGGGCCCGGACGCCGAAAACCAGATCCATTTTGCGCGTATCCCCCTGCCTCAGCGCTTCCACGATCTGCGATCGGAACGGTGCGTTGCCCGTGCTGGTGCAGAGGAAAACGATGTCCAGCGACGGGTCCTGATCCAAGAGGAAATTCCCGAACGGGCCCTTGATGGTTGCAACCGTCCCCTTCTCCACCACGTCGCGGAACCAGATGCTTGCCCGTCCGCCCTCCACAAGCTTCACCACGAACAAGAGTTCGGTTTCGGACGGCGCGGAGGCGATGGAGAATGCCCGCGTCTGGATATCGGCGGGATTCTCGGGGTGCGGCACATCGAACAGCACGAACTGCCCCGGCTTGAACGCGAACCCAGCGGGCTTCTCGAACGTGAACTCGTAGACCTCGCGAGCGATGAGATCCTTGCGCGTGCAGACGACGGAAAATGTGGGAACGGGCATGGGCAGTGCGTTGGCGGAATCACTTGGACTCGCGGTCTTTCTTCAGGAGCGCGACGAAGTCGTCGAAGAGGTAGTTGGCGTCCTCGGGGCCGGGGGTCGACTCGGGGTGGTACTGAACGGAGAAGAAGCGGCCGCTCTCGTGGCGGATGCCCTCGACCGTGCCGTCATTGGCGTTGGTCCACCAGACGTGCCAGCTCTTGGGCAGCTTGTCGCTCACCGCGAAGCCATGGTTCTGGGAAGTAATGATGCAATGCTTGGTGGGGCCGGTCGGCAGGTGCTCCAGGCAGGGCTGGTTTGCGCCGCGGTGTCCGTACTTGAGCTTGTAGGTGTCGCCGCCGATGGCGAGCGCCATCAGCTGGTTGCCAAGGCAGATGCCGAAGGTGGGGATGTTGCGCTCGATGCCGCGACGCAGGCTCTTGATGGTGGGAACGCAGGTCTTGGGATCGCCCGGGCCGTTGCTGAAGAACACACCGTCGAACGGCTTGTCGTACTTGTCCAAGTCGTAATCCCATGGCACGCGCACCACGCGCACGCCGCGCTTGAGGAAGCTGCGGAGGATATTGCGCTTCATGCCGCAGTCGTAGGCGACGACGGTGAGCGGCTCGCCGAGCGCGTTGGATCCCGCGACCGGCTCGTAGACCGACACCTCTTTGCAGCTCACGTCGGCGACGAGGTTGCGCACATTGGGATCGTCGATCTTCCCGGCGGGCGCATCGGAATCGTCGCGGCGGATGCGGCCGAGCATCACGCCCGTCTCGCGGAGCTTCTTGGTGAGCGCGCGCGTGTCGACGCCGGTGATGCCGGGGATGCCGTTCTCTTTGAGCCACTCTTCAAACGACTTCACGGCCAGGTGATGGCTGTGCTCCTCGCTCAGCTGCGCCATCACGACGCCGCGCACGTGGATCTCTTCGCTCTCCAGCTTGTCCGAGAATCCCCACTCGTTGAGACTGTCTTTCGGGACGCCGTAGTTGCCGATCAGCGGATACGTGAACACGAGGATCTGTCCGCGGTAGCTGGGATCGGTGAGGCTTTCGGGATAGCCGACCATGCCGGTGTTGAAGACGACCTCGCCGTCGGCGTCGGTATCCGCGCCGAAATGCTGGCCCCGGAACACGGTGCCGTCGGAGAGGATGAGGGTTGCCATCGCGCGAGAGCGTACCAGAATTTTCGGCACGCACCGAATGATTGATTCCGGACTCGTCAGCTACGACTCACAAGCCGAGGTAGATTGATTTTTGGACAGACCGGCGGGACAATTCCGTCCTTATTTCTGCTCTAAAGCTCGAGAATAACCCCGAAATTGACAAATTAACAAAATATGTAATATAATGCGCAGTCGCCCGCTCTCTGGAATCACCGCACACCCTGCACCCTCCTGGGCATCCGGAAGGCATGTGCCAAGAAGGCTGCAGGGCCAAGA
>CAZFBZ010000076.1:0-4646 GCA_964517345.1 uncultured Candidatus Peribacteria bacterium
AGGCACAGATAATCGCTCGGGCAGAGTTTCTTGGCGTGGGCGCAGATCTTGAGCATAGCCTCCTCCGTGATCTCCTGGAGGCTTCTGGCGACGTCCTTGTGGAACTGCGTCAGCGCGGCTTCGCCCTTGCGCGTCGGCTGTCCGAAGAGCTTCTCGATAGCCCGGCCGGTCATCCGCAGGCCGTGCTCGTAGGTGAAGTATTTCATGTTGATGGCGAAGCTGCCGTCTTCCTTGATGTCGATCAGCTCGCGCATCTCCTTCATGTATTTCGGCTCGCCGTAGGGCGCCAGGCCCATCACCTTGTACTCGGCGCTGTTCACCTTGAAGCCGATGTAATAGGTGATCGCGGAGTAGAGGAGTCCCAGCGAATCCGGGAAGTGAATCTCCTGCTTGAGGGTCAGATCCGTGCCTTTGCCGTGGCCGATGGTCGTCGTGGCCCACTCGCCGACGCCGTCCACCGTGACGACCGCGGCATCCGGGAAGCCCGAGACGAAGTACGACGATGCGGCGTGCGACTCGTGGTGCGACGTGAAGAAGATCGGGCCCTTGTACTTCAGCTGCTTTTCGATGTCCTGGGGAATCCAGAGCTTCTTGTGCATCCAGTCCTGCATCGCGCGGTGGTACTGGATAAAGCCCTTCGGCCAGACCTTGAAGAACGTCTGGAGGATGCGGTCGAAGAACTTCAGCATGGGCTTCTCGTAGAAGCCCATGGCCGAGAGGTCGTCCGCCGTGATGCCCGCGAATTTGAACGCCTGGGCGACGGC
Source organism: uncultured Candidatus Peribacteria bacterium (assembly GCA_964517345.1). Classification (GTDB taxonomy): domain Bacteria; phylum Patescibacteriota; class Gracilibacteria; order Peribacterales; family Peribacteraceae; genus DAISLF01. Next base: position 765 of record CAZFBZ010000076.1, read on the forward strand.
CGATTCCGGGAAGCGCTCGTCGTGCTTCTTGCGCGTGTAGCGCTCCTCCTGCGCCGCGAAGATCACCTCGCCGTCTTTCATCAGGCAGCAGCCGCTGTCGTGGTAGTAACACGAGACGCCGAGGATGTAGACGGGCTTGCTCATGTCAGAACTGTCGGTGGAAAGTCTCTTCAGACAGCGTGGGAACCTCGATCCAGTAGGTGGCTTTCGGAGTCTTGCTCGCGGTCAGCGCGATGATCTTCATGACGATGGCGTAGATGCCGAAGCCGATCAGCCAGAGGATCGTCAGGATGATGAAACTCATCACCTTGCCGAGGACCTTGCTGAAGGCCATCCACAGGTCGTAGAGCTGCCGGAGCGGGGGCGGGAGACGCACGGCCAAAGTGTAGCATGCGCGGCGGCGCTTTTGCCTATCCAGTCACGTTATAGTCCGATCACGTCCGTGCAGACGAAATCCGCCATCAGAGCCGCTGCGAGAGCGTGGCCATCGGTGTTCCAGTGGCCTTCGCCCGGGACCGTGTTGCTAAATCCGTGCAGATAGACCAGATCGCGCTCCGCTGCGTCGGCGAGTTTGGGTGCGAGCGTCAGGACCGGGAATCCCTCGCGACTGCCGAGGCCGGCGATGCGCTGGTCGGGGTAGAAGAGCGTGTCGATCCCGAGGCTCCGGCGGAACGCCTCGCGGACGGCGGGGTCCGGATGCACCTGGATGCCGTTGCTGAGCGTCGCGACCGCGAAGACGGCCTCGTGGTTGCGCACTTCGTCGCGCATCATGCGCAGAGCCTCCTCCGTGACCGCCCAGGCCTCGGTCCATTGGGCGTTTGCAGGGGGTAGATAGACTTCGCTGCGGATACCGGCCTCGGTGCCCTTCACCGCTCCGGACTGTGTCGCGGGCGCGGGTGTCGGCGCGTGCAGCACACGATTCAGAATCTGCAGGATGCGCGAGTGCGAGAAAGCCGAGAGCGCGAATCGGCCGGAGAGCGAGTTCTGGCGCCGGAAGACCGGGCGCTCCCGGAACGACTCATCGAGCGTCAGGCCGTCGTCGCTAGTCAGGAAGTACGGCTTGTCGGGGTTCTTCTCCAGCGCGTAGGAGTTATTCACCACATCATTGCCGGTCGTGAAGGCCAGCAGCACCAGATCGGGCTGATACTTCCACACGCGGTCACGCAGCTGCAGCAGTTCCTGCGTGGTGCCGAAGCCCGACACGCCGAAGTTGATCACCTCGGGCGTCCGCCCCGTGAGCACGTCGCAGGAGGCGAGTCTCTGTTCCAGCTTTCTGGGGAACGAGGCTTCCAGGGGAACCTGGCGCGCCTCCGCGTAGGAGTCGCCGAGTACCGCAATGCGATATGTGCCGGATGACTTGATCACGGTATGTGCAATGTCCCGCTGTCCGTCGGCGTTGATCGCCACCCAAGCCCTGCCCTCGTCCGATTGCCATCCCGCGGCGCCGGGGCGCAGAGAAAAGCCCGTCACGCCATCGGCGCGGACCCAGAGCGGGTACCCGATGCCAAACAGACGCAGTACGACCTCCAGAATGATGACGCACACGGCCAAAGCGGCGCAGAGCAGGGCGAGATTGAGCAGGAGTGTGCGGAGCCGGGACTGCATGGTCATCCGGGAACGGAGCTCAGATCAGTGTGTAAATGAAGGGCGCGAGCGGAGAGGCCTGAGCGAAGACCAGCAGGAATCCGAGCATGGCGATGAGCAGCACCATCGGCAGCAGCCACCACTTCTTGCGCACGCGCAGGAAGGCCCACAGTTCGGAGAAGATCGAAAGTTTTCCCATCGGCGGGGAGTGTAGCAGGGGGGAACGGAGGTGTCACCGCGCTTGCCGCATTCGCACTGTCAATTCCGCTAAGACCCCGCAGAGCCCCACCTGGAAGCTTGCCAGGAGCAGGGCCGCGCCCCAGACGAGCATCGCGCTGCCGGCCCCCAGCGTCGTCGAGGCCATAAGCGCGAGCCCACAGGCCAGCAAAATGCCGGCAGGCCACAGGAAGAATCGCAGCGGCCGGAAGTAGCTGACGATGCGCAGGATGATGTGGCAGAACCGGAGGAAATTCGTGACGCCGCCGACGCCCGCGGTGAGCTTGCTTTTGCCGATGCGCGGGTTGTAGGTGATCGCCGGGAAGCGCACCAGAAAGCCGTTTACCAACGCGCCCAGCGTGATGGTGATATGGAACGAGAATCGCTGCGGATAGAGGTGCAGGAATCGTTCCGCGAGCGTCCGGCGGAAGATGCGCATGCCCGAGTTCAAGTCCGGGATGCGGCACTCGGTCAGGTACTGCGCGAGGCCGATGAGCACGGCCTTGGCCATCTGCTGGATGAGCGGAATGTGCGCGGCGTTCGCGGGGCGCGCGCCCACGATCATGTCGGCTCCCGTGTCGGTCATCTCCCGGAGCAGCCGCGGGAAGTCTTCCAGCGGATACGTGCCGTCCGCGTCGACGGTGGCGAGGATATCGCCGGTCGAACGGCTGATGCCCGTCTTGATCGCGGCGCCGTTGCCGAGGTTTTGCGGATGGGTGATGACGGTGACACCCGGCAAGCTGAACCCGGCGAGGATACGGGCTGTCGCGTCCGTGCTGCCGTCGTCGATCACGAGGATCTCCCAGGGCATGGTCTGTCCGGAGAGGATCCGGTGCAGGGAACGCACGGTCGGTTCAATGGCCTCTTCTTCGTTGAAGACGGGGACGATCAGCGAGAGCACGGGCCGAGCATACCTGTACCGCCCGCCGGGGGCATCACAGAGCCCCGATTGCCACGTGGAGGGTGTGGGGCTAGCCTTGCCGCATGGGTGCCCTCAAAGACGTCTCGCGCACGGTCGCAGGCCTGCCGGTTCTCCGCCATCTCATCGATATCCAGACGGATGTCGCGGTGCTCAAAAAAAGTCTGACCCGCGCGATGGTTGACGACTATCTCAAGACGCACTTGTTCGACAATCCCAAGTACGCCGATCCCAAGAAGCTCAATCGCTACGAGTTCCAGGCGTACTCCCAGAACGGCGAGGACGGCATCATTCAGGAGATCTTCAAGCGCATCGGCGCGACTAATAAGTTCTTCGTGGAGTTCGGCGTGGGCAATGGGATGGAGTGCAACTCGTTCTATCTGCTGATGCAGGATTGGAAGGGCCTCTGGATCGAGCCGAATCAGCGCGATCTGCCGCATCTCAAAAAACAGCACGGCAAAGCGCTGTCTGAGAAACGCCTGACGTTGCTCGAGGAGTTCGTCACGTCCAAAAACATCGAGCAGCTCTTCGCGGCCGCCAGTGTCCCCACGGAACTTGATCTGCTCTCCATCGACACCGACGGCAACGACTATTGGCTGTGGAAGGCGCTGGAGAAATTCAAGCCGCGTGTCGTCGTGATGGAGTACAACGCCCTGCACCGCCCGCCGGTGAAGTGGGTCATGAAAGAAAACCCGAATCACGGCTGGAAAGCCGACAGCCTCTACGGCGCGAGCCTTGCGTCCTACACGGAGCTGGGACGTCAGAAAGGCTACGTGCTCGTGGGCTGCACATTCACGGGTATCAACGCGTTCTTCGTCCGCGAAGACCTCGCCAAAGATCTCTTCGCCGCGCCCTACACCGCCGAAAACCACTACGAGCCGCTGCGCCTGCATATCGTCCGCGACGCGAGCGTGTATGACGTGAATCTGGGAGAGTACGAGAGGATCTGACAACAACTAACTATGTCACCCTGAGCGTAGTCGAAGGGCGGCTGACGCCGGGTCGACACTTCTTTGTCGCGACAAAGAAGTGACTCCCTAAAGGGACTGCGAGCCAAGCCACTCAGCCTGCGCCTGCGGGCTTGGCTTCGAGAGCTTGTCTCTGGGAGCAAGAAAACGCATTCGCATGACTCACGCTTCTTACGAGAAGCGCTCGCATGCTCA
>CAZFBZ010000077.1:0-4524 GCA_964517345.1 uncultured Candidatus Peribacteria bacterium
GGCGCGCGGTGAGCTTTTCTTTGGTACTTTCTTTTGTCTGGCTGACAAAAGAAAGGACAAGGACGGCGCGCTGTCAGCTCTTCTTCATCACCTTCACCACCCGGATCTTCAGGATGCCCCAGTCTTTCTGGAACCTGTCTTCGGGCTCAAGAATCCAGACGTCGTATTTGCTGCGATCCAGGCCATCGATCAGCGTCTGGCAGCCGAAGCCCTTCATGTGGTCCTCGGTGTTGGAGAAGTAATCGTCAAACATCACCACGGACTGCGGGCCCATCAGCTGCTCGGTGTTCTTCCAGTCCTCGGCGATCGTCTCGATGGCATGTCCGCCGTCGATGAACGTGAAGTCGATCGTCTCGCCTTTCTTCTTCATTTCGGCGACCCAGCCAGGCATCGTCTGCTGGCTGTAGCCGCGGTACAGATGAATGTTGGCGCCCGTGCGCTCCAGTTTTTCCTGGATGTTCTGCATATCAAACGGCTTCTTGGAATACTCGGTCTGCAGGATCTCCGGCTTGAATTCGTCGAACAGATCAAAGCCGTAGAAGTGGACGGTCTTGGCATCGTGGAAGATCGCGGCCGTCTCGATCATCTGCTGCGAGCGGATGCCGCGGTACACGCCGATCTCCAGCAGCGTGCGGGGACGGTGGCGGTACAGCGCCTGCAGGATGTGGCGATAGCGCCGCGGCTGCGAGGACGCGTAGAGCCGGGCCAGGTACATGGCCCGGTGGGGGATGGACTTCATGAAAGACCGCTTGGGCGTGACGTTACTCATGGTTCGCATTGTAGACCGCGGATGAGCGCTGTCTACGCCGTTTCGCGCGAGCCGGGCGGGTGGCGCCGGAGGGCCCACCAGGCGTAGGCGACATAGATGAACCGGTAGACGCCGCGGGCAATGAGCGCGCCGAGCGGACCGATGGCCGGGATCAGCCAGACGAGCAGCGCGCAGAGCGTGATCGACGCCGTCCATTGGGCGTTGCGCAGATCGCGTACCATGCCGCGCGCCTCCAGGTACTGCGGGAAGAGTGTCGCGGGCGTCGTGATGAGCGCGATGGCCGAGGCCTGCGACCAGAGGATCACGTCCTGCATCTGGCCGAGGTACCGGGGGAAGAGCCACGGCAGCACGAACGGCGCGATCACCACATAGAGGCCGATGCCCACAGCGAAGATCAACGTCCCGATCCACACGGCACGGGTCATCTTGGCGCGGCGGTCCGCGCGGTCGTCGCCGGCAGCCTGCCGGGCGTAGCTCACGGGGAGCATGTACTTGCACCAGGTTTTCACCTGCTCGGGGATCAGAATCGCGACGGCGAACACCGCGAGGTTGTTGAGGCCGAAGAATGCCGAGATCAACAGGCCGTCCAGATGCGTTGCGAGCGTGATGGGAATCGTGTTGAGGCTCAGCAGCACGCCGTAGGTCGTCACTTTCCAGGATTTCTCCGTGGATGGAAAGGACGGCAGCGCACGGCGGATCTCCAGCAGATACAGGAGCGCGGGCAGGCCGACCATCAGGCCCATCAAAATCACCGGCGACGGCCGCAGCCAGAGCATCAGCAACACCGAGGGGATCACGACCAGGCTGGAGATGGTCGTCGTGCGGAGATTCACGGAGAACTTCTCGGTGCCGGTGACGATGCCGCTCAGGAAGGTCGCGCCCACCTGGTTCGGGATGAACAGGAGCCCGCCGACGAAGAACAGCGGCCACAGGTCCTGGCGGTCCCAGAGATGCAGGAACGGAATCGCGCCCCAGAGGATCAGCACCCCGACGACGCACAGCGCGATGTTGGTCGCCATCGTGAAGCGCAGGGGCGTCTTCTCCTTGCCGTCGCGGGCGATGGAGCGGCTGATGGCCGAGGCGAGACCCGGGATGCTCACCATGCTCACGATGCCGATGATGCTCAGCACGAAGCGGTAGCTGCCGTAGATCTCCTTCGGGAACATGCGCGCCACGAGATAGCCCGTCACGAGGCCGCTGGCCACGGACGCGATATACGTGAAGGTCACAATCGCCGAGTTCTTCACAAAGTACGTCAGGTCGATCCCCAGCCTGCTTCCCGCTTTCACGAGGAGGGCCTTGAGCGGGGAGAGCCGGTCGGCGGAGGGCGCGGCCATGGGGATCAGAGCGGGTCGACGCGGATCGTATCGGCCTCGTAGTCGGCGGCGGTCTCGCGTTCGCGGGTTGTGAGGCACACCATCACAGAGGGCTCCAGCGCCCTGTAGGCGTGGATCAGCAGCGGCGGCAGCGTCACGAAGTCGCCGGGCACCATCACGACCGTCTCGGTCTTGGCAGCCGGGTCCGTGCTGTCTTTTGTCTTCATCTCCACTTTGCCACTGACCATATAGGTGTATTGCGTCTGGAGCTTGTGATAGTGATTGCCGCGCTTGGCGCCGTCGGTGAAGGTGAGCAGGCCCGCGTGGTGCAGCTCGCCCGCGAAGATATCGATGATGTCGCCGCGCGCGTCGGTGAAGGCCGGCGAGATCTTCTTCAGTTCCGCTTTCATACGAGGGTGGGGGAAGGGATCGGGACGACGAACCGTCCGCCGCCGTCCTTGTAGCTCTGGAGGTTGCGCATGATCTCGGGCGCGAAGTTCCACGCCAGAATCAGCGCGTAATCGGGCTTCAGCGCGAGGAAATCGCTGTCCGCCTTGATCGGCAGATGCGTACCCGGCGTATAGAGCCCCTGCTTGAGCGTCGATTTATCCGTGACAAACTCCAGGAGACTGCGCGTGATGCCGCAGTAGTTGAGCAGCGTGTTGCCCTTGGCGGGCGCGCCGATGCCGACGATGGTTTTGCCGCCGTCTTTCAGTTCGACGAGCATCCGCGTCAGCGCCTGACGGTGAGACGACACATCCCGGGCGAACCGTTCCAGCCGCGCGATGTCATACGCGCCGGACGATCCTTCCAATCCGACCAACTCTGCCACAACCGGCTTCACGGGGCGCGAACCCGTCCTGCCTACGAATACCCGGATGCTGCCGCCATGCGAGGGAATACGCTCCACATCGTGGATCTCCATGCCGAAGCGCGCGAAGAACGCCCGCAGCGGGCGGATGGAGTGATACGACAGGTGCTGGTGATAGAACGTGTCGTAGAGGAGGCGATCCAGAATATCCACGAGGTAGTTCACTTCGAAGACGAACACGCCTTTCTCGGCGAGCAGGGCATCGACGCCCTGCATGATCGCGTCGAGATCGTCGATATGTGCGAAGACGTTGGTGGCCGTGACGACATCCGCTTTGCCTTTTTCCGTCACAATTCTTTCGGCGATGGCGGGCGAGAAGAAATCCACGATCGTCTCGATGCCGCGCTCTTTGGCGATGGCCGCGACGCGCGGCGCCGGATCGACGCCGAGCACGTTGAGCCCCAATTCCTTGAACGACCCGAGCAGCAGTCCCACGTTCGAGCCGATGTCCACGGCCAGTCCGCCGGCCGTCAGACCTTCACGCTCCTTCACCGATGCCGCGAGTCCCGCGAAATGCTTGCGGAAGGTGTCGGTCACCGAGGGGTCATACACGTAGCTCTCGCCGTACAGAAATTCCGGCTTCACGGTGTAGGTCAGCTGCGTGAATCCGCATGCCCGGCACTGGCACGCGACGAGCGGGAAAAAATGCTCGGGCTGCGCCAGATCCTGCTCGCGCAGAAATCCGTCGCTGTGCGGCTGCATGCCGAGATCGAGAAACGCCGTGAGATCCCGGGCGTGGCACAGGCGGCAGTCGGCGCGAAAGCGTCCGAGCGGAGGCGCGATGGGGGAGGATGCGGTCATGGGGAGAAGCCCCTCCGGGCGCGGAGGAACGCGAGAATTGTAGGTTTGCGCGCCGGTCCCGTCCATCGGTTGCGCCCCGGTCTTGCCGCTCAAAAAGCCGATCCGCGGGGATTGGTGTAGAATCCCGGCATGGATCTCCGCGGAGCCATCTGCATCGTCACAGGCGGAAGCCGCGGCATCGGCCGTGCGCTCTGCCACGACCTCGAGGCCCGGGGGGCGGTAGTCGTCTCCTGCTCGCTCGGCGGGGGAGGCGATGACGCCTCCGACGACTCGTTCGCCGTCGACGTGCGCGACCCGGCGCAGGTGAAGCGGTTCTTCGGCGAGGTACTGGCACGCCACGGAGGCATCGATGTGCTTATCTGTAATGCGGGCTACGCGTCGCGCATCCAGGATCTGGAGGAGGTTTCCGACGCTGAGTTCGAGCGGCTGTTCCAGACGAACGTCGCGGGCGTCTTCCACTGCCTGCGCGAGGCTGTTCCCATGCTGCGTGCGCGCCCCGCGGGCGTCATCGTCACCATCGGCTCGCGCGCCGGTACGCGCGCCCACGCCGGTCTTGCCCTCTACTCCGCCAGCAAGTTCGCCGTCCGCGGCATCACGCAGGGATTGGCTAAGGAATTGCGCGAATCCGCCCCGCATGTCCGCTGCTACACGGTCTCGCCCGGCGGCGTGAACACGCCCATGCGCGCGGAGCTGTTCGGCGCGGAGGACAGCGAGCGCCAGCAGAGCGCCGAGAGCGTCGCATCGGTCGTGTGCGACCTGATCGAAGA
>CAZFBZ010000078.1:0-4220 GCA_964517345.1 uncultured Candidatus Peribacteria bacterium
GAGGCGCGTCTCTTCAAGTTCGGCTCGGGCACGGGCACGAACTTCTCCAAGCTCCGCGGCGACGGCGAGCCCCTCTCGGGCGGCGGCCGCAGCTCGGGCCTGATGAGCTTCCTCAAGATCGGCGACCGCGCCGCGGGCGCCATTAAATCCGGCGGCACGACGCGCCGGGCAGCCAAGATGGTCTGTCTGGACCTCGATCACCCGGATATCCAGGAATTCATCAACTGGAAGGTGAACGAAGAGAAGAAAGTCGCGGCGCTGGCCGCCTCCGGTTACGACACGGACTTCAACGGCGAGGCCTACCTGACGGTCTCCGGCCAGAACTCCAACAACTCCGTCCGCGTTCCCCACTCGTTCTTTGAGGCGGTCGAGAAGGACGGCGAATGGCACATGTACTGGCGCACCGAGCTCCGCAAGGCCGAGCGCGAGGGCCGCGAGCCCGTTCCGTGCAAGACGCTCAAGGCGCGCGCCATGTGGGACCAGATCGGCTACGCCGCCTGGGCCTGCGCCGATCCCGGTCTGCAGTACGATACGACCATCAACGACTGGCACACCTGCCCGGAGGATGGCCGCATCAATGCCAGCAACCCGTGCAGCGAGTACATGTTCCTGGATAACACCGCCTGCAACCTCGCGTCGCTCAACCTGCTGCAGTTCTACGATGATGAGCACGGCACCTTCCTGATCGACAAGTACCGCCATGCGGTGCGCCTCTGGACCATCGTGCTGGAGATCTCCGTTCTCATGGCTCAGTTCCCCAGCAAAGAGATCGCCGAGCTCAGTTACCGCTTCCGCACGCTTGGCCTCGGCTACGCCAACCTCGGAGCCATGCTGATGCGCATGGGCATCCCGTATGACTCGCCCAAAGGCCGCGCCATCTGCGGCGCGCTCACGGCGATTCTCACGGGTGACAGCTACGCCACCTCGGCCGAAATGGCCGAGCACCTGGGCGCCTTCGCCGGCTATGCCAAAAACCGCGAGCACATGCTGCGCGTGATGCGTAATCACCGGCGTGCCGCCTACTGCGCCCCCGCCAAGGAGTACGAAGGCCTGCATGTGACGCCGGTCGGTATCGATCCGGAAGACTGCCCTGCAGACCTCCTGCGTGCCTCCAAGGAGGCGTGGGACGCCGCCCTGTCGCTTGGCGAGAAGTACGGCTACCGCAACGCCCAGACGACTGTTATCGCCCCCACGGGTACGATCGGCCTGCTCATGGACTGCGACACCACCGGTGTCGAGCCGGATTTCGCCCTCGTGAAATTCAAGAAGCTTGCCGGTGGCGGCTACATGAAGATTGCCAACCAGTCCGTCGAGCCGGCCCTCAAGGCCATGGGCTACTCCGAGAGCCAGCTGCACGACATCATGAACTACGTTATGGGTACGCTGTCTCTGGAGGGCGCCCCGCACGTGAACCGCCGCAGTCTCAAGGACAAGGGTTTCACGGACGAGGACATCGCCAAGGTGGAGAAGACTCTCCCTGCCGTCTTCGAGATTCCGTTCGCCTTCAACCGCTGGGCGCTGGGCGATGAAACGATGAAACGGCTGGGCTTCACCGATGAGCAGATGAACGATCCCACGCTCAACCTGCTCCAGGCGCTCGGCTTCACCCCCGAGCAGATCGAGGAGGCCAACGTGGCTATCTGCGGACACATGACGGTCGAAGGTGCCCCGCACCTCAAGCCCGAACATCTCGCGGTCTTCGATTGCGCCAACAAGTGCGGCAAGCTCGGCAAGCGCTTTATCCGTGCCGAGGGCCACATCCGCATGATGGCTGCTTCCCAGCCGTTCATCAGCGGCGCGATCAGCAAGACGATCAACCTCCCGAATGAGGCGACCGTCGAGGACATCAAGAATGCCTACTTCCTGAGCTGGAAGCTCGCGCTGAAGGCCAATGCCCTCTACCGCGATGGTTCCAAGCTCAGCCAGGCGCTCAGCAACAAGTCCGACAAAAAAGAAGACAAGAAGACAGCCGAGCCGGCTGTGGTGGAGAGGATCGTCGAGAAGATCATCGAGAAGCCCCGCCGCCGCAAGCTCCCCGAAGAGCGCATGGCCATCGCCCATAAGTTCTCCGTCGCCGGACACGAAGGCTATGTCCACGTGGGCATGTATGAGGACGGCACCCCGGGCGAGATCTTCATCAAGATGAGCAAGGAGGGGTCCACATTGTCGGGCGTTATGGATACGCTGGCCCTGAGCCTCTCCATGAACCTGCAGTACGGCGTGCCGCTGGAGGTGCTCTGCGAGAAGCTCGCGCACACGCGTTTTGAGCCCATGGGTATGACGACCAACCGCGAGATCCCGATGGTGAAATCCATGATGGACTACCTCGGCCGCTGGATGGCCCTCAAGTTCCTCTCCAAGGACAAGGCCAAGCGCCTGCACAATGCCGAACTCGTCGATCGCGCCTACGAGACGGGCACGAAAAGCCGTGAGGCCTTCGCCATGCGCCTTCCCGTGGTAGATGAAGGCTCCGAGGCGACCGTCGATTTCTCGGCTATGACCGAAGAGAAGACGCACCAGGAGATCGAACAGGCTGAGGCGGCCATCGACCGCAGCGCCAACAAGGCAGCGCAGGCAAAGCTGCAGGGCTTCACAGGATCTGTGTGCGGCGGTTGCGGCAGCCTGAAGATGAAGCGCAACGGATCGTGCGAGGTGTGTCTTGATTGCGGCGCCACGTCGGGCTGTTCCTGATTCTTTCCATAGCTGTTCACCCGTTCGTAGCGGGGTGCTTCCGCACTCCGCTACGGATTCGGGATACAGACGCTATACTCGTCACATGGCTGATTCCTTCCTCGATCTCCTCCCTGCCAATGAGCAGCAGAAGCTTCGCAAGCGCATGCGCAGCGAAGCCGAGTACCAGAAGCTGCGCGAGAAGGTGAAAGGACCCGAGGACCTGGAGCGCGAGATGGACCGCAACGAGTCGCTCGCTGAGGCGCGCTTCGCCATGGAGACCGACCCGGCCCAGCACGAATCCGTCCGCAAGCAGGCTGAGAGCGATATCCGGGAGAAGGGGATCGAGCACGTGCTGGAATCCGAAGGCCTCTCGCCAGAGCACAAGAGATCTATGGAACAGGGGAAGTTTCGCATGACCGTGTCGAATCACCCCAAGACCCACCAGGACCGGATGATGGCCGTGCCCGAGGGCACCGTGCAGGAGAAGATCCCCGTCAAAGCGACCTTCGAGGAAAAATACGTCACGCAGCTGCTCCAGAAAGCAGGAGGCGACAAGAAGGCGGCTGCTTCTAAAAAGCGCAAACGTAAGGGCTCCTGACGGATTTTAGAGGAAGAGCAGCAGACAGGCGGCTCCGGCGGCTTCGGTATCGATGCGCGCGCTGATGCGACCGAGAAGTGTTTGCGTCTGGCCGTAGCAGTCCGTCTCATTTTCAAGGCTGCCGATATCATTGCCCTCGGCATCGACGATCACCACGTGCTCCTCGCGTGTTTCGATGGTGCCGGCCTTCTTGCCGTCACCGTCACGAACGAGCCCGCCGCGCACCCGGCCAGCAATCTCGCCGTTGGCGCCAAGGATCACGGCGTTGTCCTTATTCTCGATCTGAATCTCTCCGCGCTGTTTTCCGGCGGCATCGTAGGCAAATGTCTTGATGGATGAACATCCCGTGACAAACATAATGCCGAACAGCGAGAGGATGACGAGGGCGTAGCGCATGGAAATGAATGGCAAGAGAAGCGACCCGCGCGGCCTCGCGCGTGTCCGGGTCGGAGGCTACAGAGGCCTGAAGATATTTCAAGACTCAGTGGTAAAATAGCGCTTGAAGTAAAGGAAAAAGTTGAGCATATTCTTAATTCATGAACTATATTTGTCTTCAACTCATCTGTGCCCCTTCTCCGGTCATGACGCTCAGATCGTCATCCGGAGCGGTTTTGTTCGGGATGCGTTTTTTGCATGACTCGCACACGTGGACGATCAGCCAGCCTTTCTTTCCGTCGAAGTCGAGCGAGTCGGGACGCATCAGCCCGGTACAGGTCGAAGCACGGTCGCCGGGGCCTTCCGCATCAACGTGTTTGGACCACAGGCATGCCGGGCAGTGATTGCGATAGCTGCCTTTCCCGAGCGGCTCGACCGGCTTGCCACAGTGTCCGCAGGTGAAGGCTTCTTCGCGGGCGATGAAGATCATGGGGATAGTGTAGCGGAGGGTGGTCGGGAGGCTGACGCCTGTCTTTCTTTTCTTGTCGCGACAAGAAAAGAAACAAAAGAAGCG
>CAZFBZ010000079.1:0-4215 GCA_964517345.1 uncultured Candidatus Peribacteria bacterium
TCGAACCCGCGACCTCTTCCGTGACAGGGAAGCGCTCTAACCAGCTGAGCTACGGATCCACACGATGAGATAATTTCAGTGAGAGCCGCTGCCTGCCCGCCGAAGTCCGCTGGGCGGACGAAGGTGGGAGCTACGGATCCACACTGACAGACGTTGTGGACGATGAATGCTGCGGTGAAAGAAAGATCGTATGCACAAATGCCGTCACCATCGCTCCGTTCCCCTGATTCCTGACCGGAGCCGACAAACGGTACCATTGTGAAGAACCGGTGACAATGGCGAAAGACGCTGTTTAGACGAGCCTCAGGCCCCCGCCGCGAAGGCGTTGGCGATGACGGCGCAGACCCCGGCCACCACCAGCCACAGACACAGGGCCACCTGGATCTCGGGATCCCGGAGGGCATGGGCGCACTGGCTGAGTGTTTTTTTGGCGAGGTGCATTTGATTAATATTATAACATAATATCTACAATTTTCAAAGTAGGCAAAAAACGCTGCCGTCAGTGCACATCACCCCCTCGTTACCCCCGCCACACGCAGTTCACTCGAGGTAGAGAAGCGGGTTCTTTTTGACACCGTTCACGCGCACCTCGAAGTGCGTGTGGATGCCCGTCGGGCCGTGGACGCGTCCGGTATTGCCCATGAACGCGATCACCTGTCCGCGCGTCACGGTATCGCCTTTTTTGACGTACATCTCCTTGTTGTGCGCGTAGAGCGTGACGAGGCCGTTGCCATGTTCGATCTCGATGATGTTGCCATAGCCGCCGTTGTAGCCGTTGTCCGCGCGGATGACCGTGCCGGCCTCCGCCGCGTAGATCGGGCCGCCGCCGCGTACCTGCATGTCCACCGCGTAGTGCCCCGGGTGGTAGCCCTGGGTGAGGAAGCAGCTGTCGCTGCACGGCGACTGCAGGACGGTCTGGGAGATGACGGCGCTCGCGAGCGGCGCACGGGGCTTGGGCGGGGTGCCGGGCGCGTCGTCGGGGAGATTCAGGCGGAGCTGGATCTGCTTGTCCGGAAGTCGCTCAGCGAACTGGAGCGTGCCGTCCGCCGCCGCGACGACGGTCGGGGAGTTCACGATCGGTTTGCCACCCGGAATGATGAGCTGCTCGCCCGCCACGATGAAGCCGCCTTTGACTTTGTTCTGGCGCGCGATGTCATCCTGGGGAATATCGTAGAGCTGTGCGATGCGACTGAGTGTCTGCCCGGGGCGCACGATGTGGACGACGCCATCAACAGGGAGGATCAGGAGATCCTGCCCCTGCTTAACCGACGTGCCAGGCGTGATCCCGTTGGCCCACTGGATAGTCTGCACCGAGATGCCGTAGCGCTGGGCGATCTTCGTAATCGTATCGCCGGGACCCACACGGTGCACCAGGCCCTCGCTGAAAGCGAGGCGCGTGCCCTGCTCGCCGATGGACGACGCTTTCATCAGGAAGCCATCCTCGACGAACAGGAACTGCTGCGACGGCAGTTGCAGCTCTTCAAGATTGCCCGAGAGCGCCGAGGCGGGAACGTAGGGCGGCAGAAGTGCGCCCGTCACCAGGACCGCGCCGAGCAGGATGCGCAGACGGAGGGAAAGCCAGCGCAGAATAGGTGTGCGCATGCGTCAGCGGGTGGGATCAGGCGAGCAGGTCTCCGAGAGTCTTGAGCAGGGCGCGCATGTCGGTGTAGCGCCCGCGGGAACCGAGCAGGACCACGAGATATTCGCGGTCACCTTCTTTGACGACGGAGAGCAGGCATTCGCGCGCCGCGGTGGTGGTTCCCGTCTTCCCGGCAACGACGGTCGAGGTTTCGTGAAGGAGTTCGTGCGTGTGAGAGAGACTGATGGTGCGGCCGTCGATGCTGCGGATGGTCGCCTGGGCCGTGGACATGCGTTCGCGGATCGCGGGCTGGCGCCAGACGAAGGTGGCGAGCCATCCGATGTCGCGCGGCGTGGACCACTGGTCGGGATGATCGAGGCCGGCGGAGTTGGCGAAGGACGTGTCCTGCAGACCGAGCTCGCGCGCGCGGGCGTTCATCTGGCGGACGAAGGCCGCCTCGGAGCCGCTGTGATAGAGAGCGAGCGTGCGGGCCGCATCATTGCCCGAGGCCATCAGCAGGCCCGAGAGCAGGTCGCCCACGGTGAACGTCGCGCCGGCGGGGAGCCTGGCCGAACTGCCTTCCACATCCCCGATGTCCGCAGGAACCGTGACATGCTCATCGAGGGCGTGATTCTCGACGATGATGAGCGCCGTCATCAGTTTGGTAAGACTGCCCATCGCACGGCGATGCGACACATCGCGCCCGTAAACGTTCTGGCCGCTCTGCAGATCCACCACCAGCATTCCGGAGGCCGACACCCGGCGTCCCAGACCCGATGCCGGAGCGCTCCCTTCCGTGACAGGAGTCGGTGCGGCGACGCTCAGAATATCGGGGGGCGTCATCACATCCGCCAGGGGGGCGTTCAGCATCGGCGCCATCCCCATCAGCAATACAGACAGGATAGTACCGTACATCAGGCAGAGTGTAGGGATCGGACCCCCCCGGGGGAAGCAGTTGGAGTGCTTTTTTAATTCAGATAACAAAAATGTCAATGTCCGGACTCAGCGGTAGATGACGCGACCGGCGATGCGCAGATCGATGTATTGACGCACATCCGTGAGCTTCACGGCTTTGAGGAAAATCCGGAAACGGCCGAGCTGTTCTTCCAGGGAACCGCGGACATCGAACCAGAAACTCAATTTCCCCGTGCCGAGATGGAATTCCTGCGCACGGAGATAGATCGTGCGGACGCTGATTTTGAGCCCGAACTGCTGGGTGAGCGCAGCCTCGGCGTCGCGCATCTGCTTGAGGAACTCGGGCGTAACGAGAAGCGTATTGGGAACGGGACGCACCGACCAGTCAGCGATATTGATAACCGGCAGCACCGTGCCCGACGATGCTGTGCGCGTGGAGATATAGAAACCGTTATCGATAAGATAATCGTAGCGCGGGCCCTCGTCCGGCTCGGGAGGAGCCGCGGGTACGGCCAGCGCGCCGGTGCCGATGACGGACCCGGGAAGAAGCCGCGGCGGTGAGACGGAACCGGTTGCGGTGCGGGAGCCGGGGGGCTGCTGCAGATCGAGACGTGCGATCAGCGGGCGCAGATCAACGCGCACCGAGAGGAGCGAGGGGAACTGCTTGGAGATGCTGACCTTATCGACATCGGGCACGGCGTCGCGGATGCGCGAGGACACCTCGAACGTAGAGAGGAACAGGAGATGACGGCCGAAGACCGGAGCAAGTGCGCGCTGGATGCGCGGCACGTCTACCCGCGGCTCGGTGCGCTGGATGCGGATCTCGCGCACCTCAAGGATGGGGGAGAAGAGCAGGATACCGATCGCGAGCACGATTATGCCGCCGAGGACGTAGAGTCCCCATTTGCGCAGACGGCCTGCCAACTCGCGCGTCATGTTCTCGGCCCGGCGGCCGATTTTTTTGAAGCGTTCGCGCGTTCGCCCGGGCGCGCGCTTGTGGCGCCGCTTGACGAACGAGAGCGTTGCCGGACTCACGCGACGGGCTAGCCGGCGCGGCAGAGGATGCTTCGGACGTTGGAGCACGGAGGTCATTCTAGGCGTTCGGGGCTCGGGTTGTCGAAGCAGTGCGGCTGACGCTGGGTCGGCACTTCTTTCCGGCATGAGAGACACTGTCTTGTTTCCTCTGAGGCGCTGACGCTGGGTCGGCACTTCTTTGGGTCGCCAAAGAAGTGCCCAAGAAAACTCCCTCGCATGACTCACGCTTCTTACGAGAAGCGCTCGCATGCTCGATCTTTTATTGAGGGGGCCGGGTCCCGGAAATGTGTGTTTGTGTTTTGTTTTTGCTTCCACTGATCATACTGGCCTGTACGGGGTGATCCGCGCGCCACTGCCGGTTAGTGGCCGGCGGCGTCCATCATGACGAAAACAGGCAGGCACAACTGACAGATCCCTTGGTTTCCGTTGAAGCCGCCGGGGCTTGGCGCGCGGAGCGCTTCTTTTGTTTCTTTTCTTGTCGCGACAAGAAAAGAAAGACAGGCGTCAGCCGTCTCCAAACTATGTCGCCCTTCGACTACGCTCAGGGTGACAACAATTACGTCCCTCGTTACGAAATCCGCTCCGCGGCTTTCTACTCGGGATGACAAAGAGGAACATCTGTATCATGCCTCCGATGAACCTTGCCATCGCCGCGGACTGGCTGGTCACCTACGGCGGCGCCGAAC
>CAZFBZ010000080.1:0-3767 GCA_964517345.1 uncultured Candidatus Peribacteria bacterium
CTGACCTACCAGGCGACGCTGCTCCTGCCGCCGAGCTGCGACCTCAAGCCGTTCGTCAGCGCGATGCAAGCCGCGATGATGGCCAAGTGGCAGCGGGTGCGCACCGACTTGCGCAATCCGATCCGCGACGCATCCGAGAAGCCCTACGCGGGCTACGAGAAGGGATGGAAGTTCATCGCAACGCAGAACGCGGCCCCTGTCCCCGTCGTCGACCGTTCGCGGCTGCCGATCACGGATCCAAACAAGGTCTACGCCGGCTGCTGGATCTACGCATGCCTGAATGCCTGGGCCTACGACAACAAGTTCGGCAAGGGCGTCTCCTTCGAACTCAAGGCGGTGCAGTTCCTCCGCGACGGCGACCGGCTGGACGGCCGCAGCAAACCCGTCAGCCCTGACGAAGCGTTCGAGGCCCTGGAGATGCCGCCCGAGGAAGGCGGCGGAGCCGAGCCCGACCTGTCGGCGTTCTTCGAGGGGATGAAGTAGTGCTCCTCGGACTGGACATCGAGACCTGCAGCGCCGCCGACATCAAGGACGGTTCGCCCGCGTATGCGGCGCACCCGTCCACGGTGGTCCACTGCGCGGTCTTTGTCCTGTCGTCTTCGTGGAAAAGAGCCCTGAACACATTCCGGTGGACACCGGGCCGCGATCTGCCTACGTGGGTGACAGACCACTGTAAGGCCGGCCACCCGGTGCTCGCCCATAACGTTGGCTTCGAAGCCGCGATCCTGGAACACATCCTCTGCCCGCACTACGGCTGGCCGAAGATCCACACCCACCAGTGGGTCGACTCAGCCGCTCTCGCTGCTGCCTGCTCACTGCCGCAGGCGCTGGAGAATCTCGGCGAGACGATCGGGGCAGAAACGCTCAAGGACGCCGAGGGCAAGAAGCTGATGCTCAGCCTCGCCAAGGCGAAGCCAGGAATGGAACCGGACACCTGGGTCTATCCGGAAGTCACCCGGGGGCAGCTCGACCGGCTCCTCGACTACTGCGAGAAGGACGTGCTCTGCTCGCTCGACTGCTACTGGAAACTGCCCAAGCTGCCGGCGGCGGAGGCCAACACCGTAATCCTGGATCGGATCATCAACCAACGCGGCGTGCAAATCGATCTTCCCCTTGCAGAAGCGATGGCGAAGATGGCTCGTAAGCGGGAGGCGCAACTCGGCGTAGAACTCGTCGAGCTGACCGAGGATCTCGCGCGACTCACCGGGGTCGCGGCGATGACCGACTGGCTCATGGAACAAGGCGTCAAAGTGCCGAAGGTAGTTCGCCACCGGGCGAATGGAACCTTTGAGTCGACGCACTCTCTTGGCCGCGGAGTGATCGCAGACCTGTTGAAGAGCGACGATCTACCGCCGCAGGCGCGGCGAGTCCTGGAGATCCGCGCCGAGGCTAGCCGGCTGACGTCGTTGGCCAAGATTCCTCGGGTCAAGCGCGCGGTATCTGCGGACGGCCGGCTCCGTGGTGTGCTCCGCTACGGCGGGGCGCACACGTTGCGATGGTCGAGCAAGATCGTCCAGTTGCACAACCTCGCGCGGCCCTCAAAGGCGTTCCGAAAGGTAGCGCCCGCGTTTCGGGAAGCGGTCGTCGCGGCCGACATCGATGCGGCCACCGCGGTGTGGCCCGTGCTCGAAGGGCTCTCCTACTCGCTGCGCTCGCTCGTCGTTGCCCCGCCGGGCAAGGATTTGATCGGCGGCGACTTCGCGGCAATCGAGGCCCGCGTGCTTGCCTGGCTCGTTGGTCAAGAGGACAAGCTCGAAGTCTTCCGTCGGTTCGACGCCACCCCACCGGGACCGGAACGCGACGCGCTGGACCCTTACTTGATCGCGGCCAAGAAGCAGGGCTCCGACGTCCGTGACTTCGGCAAAGTGCTGGAACTGGCGCTCGGCTACGGCATGGGCGAGATCCGGCTGCAGGAGACCGCCCGCACGATGGTCGGGCTGAACCTCTCGTTGAAAGACTGCCGCAAGGCGAAGCTGACTTGGCGGGCGCTGAATCCGTTGGTGCCGATCTTCTGGCAAGAGATCGAAGACGCCTTCCGTGACGCGATCACGGACCCGGCTGCCGAGATCGTAGTTGGCCGAGTTCGAGTCACCGGATCGGCGAGCTGCATTCGGATCTGGCTGCCGAGTGGCCGGGCGCTGCACTACTGGCGACCGTCGACGAAGAACGTCATCCGCAAGATGAAGACCGTCGACGCGGAAGGCGAGATCGTCGAGAGCGAAGTCGAGATGAACGAGATCCGGTTCTACACCGCGGGCGGCGACGGCATGGAACTGGAGTCGACCTACGGGGGCAAGCTCTGCGAGAACATCGTGCAGGCGATCGCCCGCGATCTGCTGCGCGATGCTTTGATCCGGCTCGCGATGACCTTCTACCGCGTAGTTCTCCACGTCCACGACTCGATCTGCGCCGAGGTGCCCGAAGGCGCCGGGTCAGTGAAAGATTTCTGCGCCATCATGGCCGAGACCCCCCAGTGGGCGGCGGGTTTGCCGATCGCGGTCGAAGGTTACCGCAGTAGACACTTCAAGGGCTAGCCATGTGGGTCAGTAGCTCCAATGCAGAGCGGTCGATTCCAAATCGGACGGTTGGGGGTTCAAGTCCCTCCTGGCCCGCCATCTAGTAGACACTTCAAGGGCTAACCTGCAATGGGTCACATTACACATAACGCCATAGTCGTGACGAGCTGGTGTAGAAGCCATGTGGAAGATGTCCGTGTGAAGGCGCTCCAGCTAGGTCTTCCTGCATCAGAGGCAATTCCTTCCCTCGTCAACGCGTTCTACTCAGTCTTGGTAGGGCCAGACGGGAGTAAGTCCGGCTGGGCAGAAGACGCCAAGGGAGAAACAGCTCGCGCAAGTCTGGCTACCTGGCTAAGGGGCTTGAAGTGCGGCCCCGAATGGGTCGAAGTTTCGTACGGCAATGATGACCAAGAAGCGCGAATTGAACAAGATGCGTGGCGCCCAGTTGTCAAGGAAGGGTGACGTAGGCTACACTTCTGTTTCCAATGGCTATCACTCTCCGAGAACTTGTTGACCAACACCGCGGCAAGCGCAGCTACGGTCGTGTTGCAAAGCGCGCCGGTATCACCCGCCAATACCTCTACTTGTTGATCGTGGGCAAGCGCACCCCGAGCACGTCAGTCCTTCGCCGGCTTGGCCGAACGCTCGGCGTGAGCTGGCAAGAGGCGGACGCAGCGAGCACGGTGACGAGGAACTAAGCATGAAGCCATCAGTGCTCGATGCAGCAAGAGAGGCCGTGCTCGGGAGCCGGCAACACGACTATGGGCCTCCGCACGAGAACCACGAGCGGACCGCAAACCTGTGGACGATCTACCTGCGATCCGTGCTGCGCAACAAAATCAGCTTGTCGGCACGGGACGTCTGCATGCTGAACGTCCTGCAGAAGGTGTCGCGCGACGCCCACCGGCCTGTGCGTGACAACCTTGTCGACATCGCCGGGTATGCCGAGAACGCCAACCTCTGTGAGGTCAAGGACGGAGGCGACGATGGCTCTTGAACAACTTTCCCACCGCGGGGTCAGTGATCCTGCGGCCGGTGTCCCCCTGCCACCGGGAACTCTGACGGTGCCTGACACACCCCGGGGTTCTGCTCGGAGTCGCCGGTCCTGCGCACCGCAGAGCCGGCGGCCCGGGGTCTTTTCCCTGCGCCCTTCTGTCAGTGGAAGGCAACCGGGATTTCACCCCGGAAACGCGAGTTCGATTCTCGCAGGGCGTACCAACTTTTTGGACGCGCCGATGGGCCGGGCGGTCC
>CAZFBZ010000081.1:0-2182 GCA_964517345.1 uncultured Candidatus Peribacteria bacterium
TGAGTGATCTGGCAGGCGCGGCAGGGATCGAACCTGCGACCCCAGGTTTTGGAGACCTGTGCTCTACCAACTGAGCTACGCGCCTACGGACTGACGGTGATAAAAGAACGAAGAAGGATCGAGCTCACTTTTTTTACCCTCTGCTTCGCAGAGCTAGGCAACTGAGCTACGCGCCTAGACACATCTAGTTTACCTCGAATGGAGGCCGACAAACAGCTGTCCTCGTTACCAAGAGGTCATGCGCGGGTAATTGTGGATTATATCAAAAAGTTGTATAATATATATTAATGGTCAATCTAAAAACACACGCAAACGATGGCCCGAACGGCCCTGTCTCCATGGGCCCGGGTGGGACTTCCTATCTGCATGAGATTCAGGCCGCTCTGAGGAGGGACTATCCTTTCGCCGAGGCCGCGCTGAAGGCTGTCGACGAACCCCATACATCCCAGCAATCCATCGACAAGAGCCAGACGCCGCCATCGCTCCGTTTGCCCGAGAGCGTGACGACGCCAGCATGGCAATCGCTCGTCCGTGCCGTGAAGGCACTCGGCGTCGACGTGCGCGAGGAGCCGATGCGCCTGGAATCGGTGGCGGGGACGGTCGGCGATGCCATCCTCATCGACCCACGCCTGGATCCCACCAGAAAGATATTCTTCCTGCTGCACCTTTTCGGACATCTGGTGCAGTTTCTGGCGCCTGCGCTGCAGAAAGACACCGTGCGCGTCCAACATCGCTCGGAGCTCGGACCCGAAAGGGAGCGTGAGGAATTCCGCCGGCACGAAGCCGAGGACGCACAACTTGGACTCAGTCTGATCGATCAATCCGACATGGACCCCTCCATGAAACGGACCGTATCGGGATGGCTGCGCAGGATGGCCGGTGTCGATCATGCATTTGCCCGGGCATTCGTTCATGATGGCGACCAGACCTCACGCTTGGAGGATTTCGCGGACGTCGTTGACCCGACGTTCGAACAGCTCCAGCCACGGCCAATACCGGAGTTTACGCCGCAGGAGATGCACCCGTATCTAGCGCACTAATCATCCTTCTCTCTACCCATGGACACCCCGAACAGAAATTACATCCTCCGCGTTGTCGCGGAGCAGGTCCGGCTCGATCCGCGCGTTATGGCGGACGAGATCGACAGGCAGGTGGGGGAAGCGACCGAAGGAATGGCGGTGAACGATATCCACAAGCGCACGGGCCGCGCCGTGACGGCGGTGCTCCGGGCGCTGGGAACAGCGGAGGGTGAACTGCGCCCATTGCATTACACCGTCCAGAACGTGATGGCGATGTCCGCCATCCGACTGCACGCCACCCTCAATAACGTGCCGCCCGAAACCGTGGCGCGCCGCGTCGTCGGCTACATCGCCAGCCGGGCTGCCGACGCCTGCATGGGCATTATCACGGGCGAGAACATCAACGATGTATTGGACAGGGATCCGCCGAGCTCCATCGCCTTCGCCCTGACCGACGTCACGGACGTGATCAAAGAAGAACTGGGGTACACACCGTATTGAGCGTCTCAACCGCGCTTCCGCCACTTGCTCGGGCCGCGCTCTTTTTTCTTGGCCAGCATGTCGATGGCTTCCTCCAGCGTGGTCGTCTGCGGATCGCGCTTCTTGCCGAGTGACACATTCGTCGTGCCGTCGGTGATGTAGGGGCCGAAGCGCCCGTCCTTGATGACGACGCTCGCGCCCTCGGCATTCTGGCCGAGCACCCGAAGCGGTTCTGCGGCCTTTTTCTTCCGTTCGGCGGCAATTTTGATCAACTCGATGCACTCGTCGAGCGTGACGTGTACCGGATTTTTCTCCATCGGGAGGCTCACCGTGAGGTCGCCCCACTTGATGTACGGGCCGAAGCGCCCGAGCGATACGGTGACCATGCTGCCCTCGCTCAATCCCACCTCGCGCGGGAAGCTCAGGAGCGCCATGGCGTACTCGAATGTCACGTCGTCCGGCGACATGTTCTTGGGCAGGGACGCGCTCTTCAGCTTGATCTTCTTCTCGCCTTTTTTCTTCTCCGGGAGGCTCTCGGGGCGACCGAGCTGGACGTAGGGGCCGAAGCGCCCGGTGCGTGCGACAACTTCCAATCCCGTCGCCGGATCGGTGC
Organism: uncultured Candidatus Peribacteria bacterium; assembly: GCA_964517345.1. Lineage (GTDB taxonomy): Bacteria > Patescibacteriota > Gracilibacteria > Peribacterales > Peribacteraceae > DAISLF01. The sequence continues at coordinate 2,113 of CAZFBZ010000081.1, forward strand.
CGAGAATGTGCTCCTTGAGGATGTCTTTCTTCTGGATCTCTTTCGTTTTTTCAACGACGCGCGCCTGGAA
>CAZFBZ010000081.1:2282-3663 GCA_964517345.1 uncultured Candidatus Peribacteria bacterium
TTTTTGACGAGGCTCGCTTCCGTGTACCTGGGGGGCGGCTTGGTGAAGTGCTGTTCGGTCTTGAGCGGTTCGGTCAGATCGAGCGCTTCGCCCTCGTGCAGCGGAGGCAGGAGCTTCTCGCCCGGCTCCACGTCGTCCTCCTTCTTCTCGTCGCCCTCATCGCGGCCCTCCTGGTACACGCGCAGGAAGCCGTCGAAGACGATGGTCTGGCCCGTGGCGCGGAATGTGTAATTCGCGGCCTTGATGTCGGCGCCGACGCGCTTGAGCTCCGCAGCGGCCATCTGCGTGGCAACGGTGCGGTTCCAGATCAGCGTGTAGAGCTTGAGCTGCTGGTGATCGAGAATGCCGGCGAGCGACGCGGGCGTGCGCTCCACCTCGGTGGGACGGATCGCCTCATGCGCCTCCTGCGCGCCCTTGCTCTTCGTCTTGTACGTGCGCGGCTCGGCCAGAACGTATTCGCGGCCGTAGAGCTTCTCGACCGTCATCTTGCAGTCATCGAGCGCCTTCTGGCTGAGGTTCACGGAGTCGGTACGCATGTAGGTGATGAGACCCATCATGCCCTCGCCGCGGCCGAGGCTGACGCCTTCGTAGAGCTGCTGCGCAACGGCCATCGTCTGGCGGACGGAGAATCCGAGTTTGCGGGCGCCCTCCTGCTGGAGCGTCGAGGTGGTGAACGGCGCGGGCGGTGTGCGCTGGAGTTCTTTCTCGTCGATGGACGCCACACTGTACGTCGCGCCTTCCAGATCCGCGAGCACGTCTTTCACTCCGGACTCGGATGTCAGTTCTATCTTCTTGCCCTCCTTCTTGGACAGTGACGCCGTGAACGGGACTTTCTCGCCCGTCTCCAGCAGCGCCTCCATGGTCCAGTATTCGACCGGCTTGAACGCTTTGATCTCGCGTTCGCGGTCAACGATGATTTTGACGGCCACGGACTGCACGCGTCCGGCGGAGAGTCCGCGATACACTTTTTTCCAGAGGAACGGCGAAAGCGTGTAACCGACGAGGCGGTCCAGCACTCGGCGCGCCTGCTGCGCGTCGACGAGCTTCATATTGAGGGTGCGCGGATTCTGGATCGCGGCCTTGATGGCCGTCTCCGTGATTTCGTGGAACGCAATGCGCTTCACGGTTTTGGCATCTTCTTTCAGCACCTGGCACAGGTGCCAGCCAATCGCTTCTCCTTCGCGGTCTTCATCAGTCGCGATCCACAGGTCATCAGCTTCCTTGAGGGCGGCCTTCAGTTTTTTGACGACGGTCTGCTTCTCCTTGGGCACTTCGTACTCCGGCTCAAAATCCCCGTCGACATCGACGGCAATGGTGGAACTGGGAAGGTCGCGCACGTGTCCCATGCTCGCCTCCACGTCGTAATCCTTCCCCAGGAAGC
>CAZFBZ010000082.1:0-1312 GCA_964517345.1 uncultured Candidatus Peribacteria bacterium
GCATCATCCGCGGGTTCGTCGCGTGCATCTTCCACCGCATCGTCCGATGAATCATCGTCTTCGTCCTCTTCTTCCTCGTATTCCTCGTCCACGTCCAGCACCGCGAGCTCCACGGCGTCAGTGACCAACGTCTGCGGCAATAGCATCCCCGAGCCGCCGTATGAGGAATGCGACGCGGGCATCCTCAATGGCGCGCCAAACGGCACCTGTCGGGCAAATTGCACGACTCCCCCCGGCGGCGGTCCGGGCGGCAGTTCCGGTGGCGGCAGTTCCAGGAGGAGTTCCCGGTCGTCCAGGAGCAGCGTCTCCTCCAGGAGCAGCACGTCCGTCAGCACAGCGTCCGTGAGCAGCTCCTCCGTCTCGTCCAGCGAGCCCGTTGGGTCCTGCTGCGACGGCCAGACCGGCACGTGGTTCACCTTCCCTGTCGCGTACTCGCAGTGCGACTCCGGCGGACGCATCCTCTACTACGAGCAGAACGGCTGGCTGAATCCGAACCTCCGCTGCCCGGCGATTGCCTACTGCTGCGACACGTTCCATGGTTGCTACTACCCGATCGACCGCAAGATCGGCATGGCATGCGGCGCTTACACCATGTATATCCCGCGCCCGGTGACCTACCAGCCGCTTGGCAATTCCGGTGAGGTGTTCGCCTGCCCGCAGAATCCCACGTGTCCCGTTGCCTGCGGCGAGCCCAACATCCCGAGGCCGTACTGTCCGTTCTGATTCCGCGCCGCGGATGATCCTGACATCCTCTGCGCATGCTGCTAGAGTGAAACCCATGATGCCGCTCCGGATACTGGTCACCGTGCTTATCGCCGCCGCGCTCCTTGTTGCCGCGCTCTTTGCGCTGGGCTCGCCCAGGCCGGACACGCAGGTCGTCGGGGAAGGCTGGTGTTGTATAAGGACCGGAACGGCGTGCGATACGGGCTACACTGCATTGAGCTGCCGCGACGCGGGCGGACTGGCATACAGCGATGATCCCACGGGCTGCACCGCCGCCTGCGCTTCCCCAACGGCCGATGGCACAGCAGATGCGCGCTAAGATCACTCTGTCGCTGACGATCGCGCTTATCGCGGTCGCGGCTGTGATGTCGGTGCAGCGTCCGCCGTCCGGTTCCAATCTGGTCGGACAGACCACGCCGCCACCGGAATATCCGTGGTGCTGCCCCTCCTTCGGCAATCTCTGCGGCGAGACGGCGAGTCCCGAAATGTGCACCGCGTCCGGCGGCGTTGCCTACGCGGTCGAGCAGGCTAAATGTGACACCATCTGCCTCTTCGGCGGCTCCTACTCCTCCCCGGGTTCCGCTTCCTC
>CAZFBZ010000082.1:1412-3633 GCA_964517345.1 uncultured Candidatus Peribacteria bacterium
TCGTCTGCGTCCGTCTCTTCTTCCTCGTCATCCTCCGAGACATGGTATGCCTGCTGCGACCGTCTCGCCGGCAAGCTTCTGCTCGCCTCGAGCGAAGACCCGCAATCGATGCAGGATTATGAAGCATGCCAGGACGTCGTAGGCAACGACACCAGCGAGATCGGCAATATCCTGTCGTATCTCTATGACGAGGACCAATTCGGAATGACCGAATGGGACTATGACCTCAGTGCGTGTCGCCACTCTTCTTCGTCCTCCTCGTATTCCTCTTCGTCATCGTCCTACTCTTCCTCTTCGTATTCCTCTTCCTACTCCAGTTCCTACGCATCACAGTCCTCGTCGTATTCCAGCTTCTCCTCATCGAGTAGTTCCTACAGCACGTCCTCCCGCAGGTCGTCAGCTGCTTCATCCGTTCCTGACCTGATCTGTCCGCGCGGCATCGGTGCGCTCAACACAGCCGACCAGTGCACGATTCTCGAGCCGACCACAAACCTGGAAAACTACACCGTCTACCTGGGTCAGTGGTGGAAGCAAAATGTTCCGCTCACCTGTCCGGCCCTTCTTCTAACCGAGTCATTCGCCGCACTGTGTAACCCGCACGCCGCGCCATACACGATCTGCGAACCGGGGAAGACCTTCACCATCACGACCACGAAGTACATGGACATCGCCCTGACATACACTGTTTCGCCGACGCATTGCACGTGGATCCGGGTGCATGCCAGTATCGACGGCGGCGATCCCGTGGTCTCGGACTTCCTGGATTTCCAGACGAATCAGGGCATGACGCCTCCCCCCTTCCCCGTTCTCTCTGCGACACTGGATCTTGGCGGCGTGCTGCCGGGAACGCATGTCATCAGGCTTCGAGGTGAAGAGAAGGCGGATTGTGGCAACGGTGAGGTGCCGCTTGCCGACTGGGGCGGCACGGTGGCAATCACCGGACTGGAATCCGCCTGCGGCAATAACGCCAATGATGGACGTTTCTTCTGCAGCGCCTCGTGCGAACTCTCCCAGGAGCTGGTGCAGTGTCTGACATCTGAAGGCTGCCGCACTGAGACCGATGCGGAGTGTTTCATCGACGGCATTGCGTTCGCTTACGGCATCGACGGGTCGAACCTCTGCGAGTTCGTCTACGGAAACCTGCCCTGATCTCTGGCCCGCTTGAGATCGACAGAGCACGTACTCCGTGTTCCAAATTGTGCTGACAAAGGATGAGCGGGGGTGCTAGAGTCGGGTACATGAATCGACAGGCTCTTCTCTGGATAGTCTTCGTCGTCGTCTTCCTGCTGATGGTGGGAGGAGGCTTCGTTGTTGGTAAGTGGTGGATCGAAAGCAACGCCGTCACTGGCGGCTGGTGCTGCATGCAGCCCGGCAGCGAGTGTGCTCTGAAGCGTGACAGCGCTCAGTGCGGCACGGACGGCGGGCTCATCTTTGATACCAAGCTCCGCACGTGCAACAACATCTGCAAGACGCTCACTCCGTCGAAGTCGTGATGCGCGCCCCTCTCCGGGCACCACCGGCGGCAGTCGCGGGCGTCGCGCTCGCCTCCATCCTGTTGCTGATGCTTGGACAGACAGCGGGCTACACGGTCAGTGCGCCGTTCGGCGTGGAGAGCGGTTTTGCGCAGAATCCCCAGCCTCCGACTACCGGCTGGTGCTGCATCCCGGAGCTCTACGGTCCGGAGTGCCAGCCTGGCTTCCAATCCCTCGCTGAGTGCAAAAACGTCGGTATCGACATCGGTGCCACGCTCTACGGCGGGTCCAACTTCGAGGCCACCACCGCGCGCGGTCTGTGCGATTCGCCCTGTGGCTCCGATTACACCTTCAGCTACTGTCAGAACCGCGGCGATGTCCTTGATGCCGCTCTGGGCAACGGTCCTCCGGCCGCTCCCGTCTGTACTTCCAATCCCGTCCCCGACAACGGCTTGGGCGATGGAGTGCCCCTGCCCGAGAAAGGCTATCTTGAGGAGTTCAACTGTCTGCAGGCCTGCAACCTCAACGGACCCTGCGACTGTTATACCTGCAACGATGCCGATGCGATGGACAAGGCATGCGACGAAACGCAATGCGAGATGAACCCCAGCTGCGTCGCCTTCTACGAAGGTGACGGCGCGTGGGGCTGCGAACCCGATCCGGATGATCCTGATTATGATAACCTCGTGTGCAGTTCGTCGTCGTCGAGTTCCAGTGTCACTGGCCCCTATTATGCGTGCTGTCAGCTG
>CAZFBZ010000083.1:0-3609 GCA_964517345.1 uncultured Candidatus Peribacteria bacterium
TCCCAGTTCTGTCCGTTCAGTGACCGAATCTCCACAAACGATTGCGGCAGCGAGGAGCGCACCGAGATCGTCAGCGCCCGCTTCGCCTGATTCCCCGGGCCCGCCGTGAGGGTGACGGCGCCCTGACGCGCCTCCAGGGCATTCCGGACCGTCGTCAGGCCGGTCTCGAAGGCGGTGAAGACGTCACTTGCCTGGGCCATCAGGGCGCTGAACCTGTCGCCATCGATCTGCTCGCTGTTCCCAAAAGCCTCCAGCGTCCTGTGGATATCTTCCAGTCCCTGATCCCGGGCCGCGAGGAGGGCGGGATGACCCTGGAGAAGAGGGAGGACGGCGGCAGCCGATGCCTCGATTCGCTCCGCCTGCGCCTCAAGCGGCTGCAGTGCTTCGGTATTGCGCGTCACGATCTCCGCGCCATCGTCCTGCGACACCGCCGGACTGGAGAGCAGCTGGTCGACGAATCTGCTGACATCCGCGCGGAAGTCCGGAAGGACGGCGCTGACGGGGGTGGCATCCGGAAGATCCCGGTCTTCGAGACGTTCCAGACGAGGCGAGAAGGTTGGGCGCATGGGAAAGTAGGGGGAGGGGAGAAGAAGAAGTCGGTACCATCAAACAGGGTTCCGCCCGCGCAGCAGATCCCCTCGCGGGGATCGCTTTGTCGGGATGTGGACTTTCTGGCTTCAGACAGGGCTTAATTCCGTTCTGGAGCCCCACGGAACGAAGCCGTACACTTGAGGCATGTCGCAGTCTTTCGATGGCCAGGCCAGCATCTCGCTGGCGAATCAGGCGTATGCACAGATGGGTATCGCGCGGCGCACTGTCTTCGTCGACCCCGCTCCCAGTGACTGTCTCCTGTCCAGCCGGGGCAGGGTGATCCTCGTGGACGACACGCCTATGGTCTTTGAGGCGTTCATCGAGCCGCTGCTCGCAGCCGCGCAGGGGAACGCGATGTTTTTTCTGCACCGCGGCGAATCTCTGGAAGACCTGGTAGGGCAGATCGTGAAGGCACAACCCGGCGTTCTGCTGCTGGACGGTCAGCTGGCCGGGGGACTGTGCGGATGGGAACTGCTGCCCGGCTTACGCGACGCTCTCCCGGCGTTGATGTGCATCGGGTTTTCCACCGACAACTCACTAAGCGGAGATTTCTTGGCTGCGGATGCGGACGGATTCGTGCGAAAGGATGTCGGAGATCCCTTCGGAACGCTGCGCCAGGTCGCGCGGCTGCTCTCCGGCGGATAAAAAGAAGGCTTTTGCCTGTTGTCTATTGAAAAGACGCGTCCCGGCTCTCCATACTGGTCGCGTACTTTTCCCTTTCTCCTTTTTTGTATGGTGCGCTCCTTTCAGCTGACAAAAGCGCTGATGATGCCGTTCATCGCCGGAATCCTCATCGGCGTGGCCGGAACATCCCTCGGTGCGACGATTCTTGGTTCTTCCGTCTTCTCGGACGTGCAGCCCGGTTCCTACTACGACGCCGCGGTGGGCCGCCTCAATGCGGCTGGCATCGTGAAGGGCAGCAACGGCCTCTTTAAGCCTGCCGACTTCGTGACCCGTGCGGACGTGGCGGTGATGCTCGACCGCGCGATCAACGGCGGCGAGCTGACAGCCAGTTCCTCCAGCCGCAGGTCCACGTCTTCGTCGTCGTCCAGTTCGTCCTCTTCCTCCAGCACGTCTTCGGTGGCGGGCGCGGGAAGCATCCACTTCACCACCACCGGCTTCACGGTCGGCGGCTCGGTGACGCGCGCGACGGCTACGGTCGTCCGCACGGGCGGTGACACGGGCATCGTCAAAGTCGATTACGCCTTCGGCGGCGGCACCGCCGTCTCCGGCACGGACTACTCGCCGTCCTCCGGCACGATCACCTTCATCCAGGGCGAAACCACCAAGACGATCACGGTCAGCTTGATCCAGCGCGTGGACAGGGGAGCCCTGACGCTCGGCGCGACGCTCAGCAACCCGACGGGAGGTGCGACTATCTCGACGCCGTCGGCCCTCACTCTGACGCTTCTCGGCAACGGTAAGGGCGCCAACTCGGCCGCGACGGGCACGGGCTCCACGACGAGCAGCGGCGGAAGCAGCAGCAGCACGTCTTCGGTCAACGGCGCCGGTTCGTTCATCTTCAGCGCCAACACCTACTCGGTGGATGAGAACGGCGGAGCCCTCACGATCACGGTCAACCGCGTCAACGGCAGCAACGGCGCCGTCACGGTGAACTACGCCACGGGCGGCGGCACGGCCACGGTTGGCACGCACTACAGCAACACCACCGGCACGCTCAACTTCGGGGCCGGCGAGACGAGCAAGACGTTCTCCGTCCAGGTGGCCGACAACGGCACCATCGATGGCAACAAGACCGTCAACCTGACGCTCTCCACGCCGACCGGCGGCGCCAACATCATCACGCCTTCCACGGCGGTGATGACGATCGTCGATACCGAGGCCGGCGCCACATCGGGCACGGGCAGCCTCCAGTATTCCGCTTCGTCCTACACGATCCTCGAGTCCGCGGGCGCAGTGACGATCACCATCCAGCGCGTCGGCAGCAACAAGGGCACGGTGAACGTGAACTACGCCACGAGCGACAGCACCGCGACGAGCGTCTCGGACTACACGCCGAAATCCGGCACGATGACCTTCCAGCCGGGTGAGATGACCAAGTCGTTCGATGTGCTGATCATCAAAGACTCGCTGGTCGAGCCGGAGGAGATTATCAACCTCGCGCTCAGCTCTGTCACCGGGCCCGCCACCCTGGGCGCCCAGAGCACGTCCTACATCAAGATCAACTGAGAAGCTTAGGCCATCTCCCTCAAAGCCCGCTAACTGCGGGCTTTTTGGTATTCCGGGGCGGGTCTTCTGCTAGGCTTTGGCCCTATGGGAGGTGCGCTGCTGGTCTTCGTCGGCATGATCATCGCGGCGACCAGTCTGCTGATCGGCGCTCTCCGGGGTATGCCCATGCCGCATCTGCCGGGGGATATCCTCCTCGGTCAGGGGGACGGCGCCGTCTGGGTGCCCGTCGCCGGATGCCTCTTTCTCGCATTCATCTTCATGATGATCATCCGCGCCCTGTTCCGCCGCTGATATGCCCGAGCGTTACCGTCAGATTCACTACTCCTCGCCCATCGGTCTCGTCCGCTTCGTCGGGTCGGATAAGGGCATCGTCGCCGTCACCTTCGTGGGGGCGGAGTCCGAGCGCGACCGCTATGAGGCCGTGACGGTGAAGACCGACGTGCCGGTCTGGCTGATGCGCGCGCTGGAGCAGGTGCGCGAATATTTCGAGGAAGAGCGCGTGTCGTTCCACGATCTGCCACTGCTGCTGGAAGGCACCGAATTCCGCTCGGAGATCTGGGAGGAGCTGCTGCGCGTGCCATACGGCGAGACGCTCACCTACGCCGAACTCGCCCGCAAAGCCGGGCACATGGGCGCCGCGCGGGCCGTGGGCGGCGCGGTCGGCTCCAATCCCGTATGCATCATCGTGCCGTGCCACCGGGTCATCGGCGTCGCGGACATGGGCGGCTACGCGTGGGGCACGGACCGCAAAGACTGGCTCCTGCGCCACGAACGCGAGGTGCGGCACGCCAAGCTCGCGCCGATCTCGGTGCTGGCGGAGTGAGAGCA
>CAZFBZ010000084.1:0-3436 GCA_964517345.1 uncultured Candidatus Peribacteria bacterium
AGCGGTGCGTCCCTCGTTACGAAATCCGCTCCGCGGCTTTCTACTCGGGATGACATTTTTTTACCTCTCCTCAGACATTGAACCGGAAGTGCATGATGTCGCCGTCTTTGACGATATACGCCTTGCCTTCCTGTCGCATCTTTCCCGCTTCTTTGGCTTTCAGTTCTGAACCAGCCTGAACAAAATCGTTATACGAAATTGTCTCCGCGCAGATGAATCCCTTCTGGAAATCCGTGTGGATGACGCCTGCTGCCTCCGGTGCAGTGGCGCCGATCTTCACGGTCCATGCACGGACTTCTTTTACGCCGGCCGTGAAGTACGTCATGTAGCCGAGTGCCGCGTAGGCCGCCCGGATCAGCCGGTCGAGGCCGGAGGATTCGACTCCGAGATCTGCGAGGAACGCCTTGGCCTCGTCCGGAGACAGGTCCTGGAGGTCTTCTTCGATTTTGGCCGAAATGGCGACGACCTGGGTGCCATCGGGCAGGCCAAGGCTCGTGCGCGCTGCGGCCGCGTCAAAACTCTTCAGCTGGTCCTCTGCGACGTTCACCGCGTAGATGATCGGTTTCCAGCTGAGCAGCTGGAACAGTGCTGCGACGGGCACTTCTTCCTTCAAGAGATCGGCCGATGAGGCGGGCTTGCCCTGCTCCAGAACGGCTTCGATCTTCTTGGCCACAGTGTTCTCGATGATCTTTTCTTTATCACCTGTGCGCACCGCGCCCTGAAGCTTATCGATGCGCTTCTTCATCACGTCCAGATCCGCGAGAATAAGCTCCGTTTCGATGATCTCGCGGTCGCGCTTCGGATTCACGGTGCCTTCCACGTGGATGATATCGCCGCCCTCAAACGCGCGGACGACGTGGCAGATCGCATCGACTTCGCGGATGTGTGTCAGGAATTTGTTGCCGAGTCCTTCGCCCTGGCTGGCGCCTTTCACCAGTCCCGCGATATCGACGAACTCGACCGCGGCGGGGATCACCTTCTCGGGCTTCACCAGCTCCGTCAGCACCCGCAGGCGCTCGTCCGGCACTTCCACGATGCCCACGTTCGGGTCGATCGTGCAGAACGGATAGTTCGCCGCCTGCGCCCCCTTGCTGCGCGTGAGCGCGTTAAAGAGGGTGGATTTGCCCACGTTGGGCATGCCGACGATACCGATCTGGAGGGCCACGGGAGCGCAGTATGACGCATCCCAGAGCCCCGCGGAAGGCGTGTTCCCATGGGTACAGAATAGTTGACAAAACGAGTATTTATAGTAGTATCCCCCTCCTGTGTTCAAACGGGTTTTCTCGCTAGTGATGGCCCTTCTCCTGCTCTCCACCCACGGAGCTGTGTTGGCGTTAGGTGATGTCGATGGCACGCGGTATTCAGAGGCGTATGCGTTCCTGCAGGATCGTGGAGCGGTGCAAGGCTATGCCGATGGTTCGGGTCGTCCCTACGACGCGCTCAACCGCGCCGAAGCGCTCAAGGTGATCCTCGAAACCCAGGACAAATTTAAGCAGCGTGTCGAGTGGTACCGCGGACACATGTCCGATCTGCCGTTGTTCGTCGACGTGCGCGTGGACGATTGGTACAACGCCTACGTCGAAGCAGGCTATGAGGCCGATATCCTCAATGGCTACTCCGATCGCACGTTCCGCCCCGGCAACACGCTCAAAGTGGAGGAAGCCATCGCGCTGCTGATGCGCGCCTACGGACGGCGCAACAACGAGATCGGTGGACCGGACTGGTACACGCAGTATGTTGACGAGGCTGTCGCCAAGAATCTCATCTACGGCGAGGAGCGCATCTACGTCGGACAGAACATCACCCGCGGCCAGTTCTTCGACATGCTCTACCGTCTTGATACGGTCGAGAGCCAGCAGCTCGTCGCCTTCGTCGACGCCATCCCGCCGCGCCCCGAGCCCCAGCCCCAGCCTGTCGCCCAGCCGCAGCAGTATGTGCCGAGCGACCCCGAGCCGACCCCCACGGGACCCGTCGACGAGCGCCAATATGCCTCCACCCAGGCCTTCGCCATCACCATCCCGCGTCTCGGTATCAAGAACCTCAATATCTCCCATCCGAGCGACACGCTCAGCAGCAACGGTCTGCTCTCGGTGCTCAAGTACGGTGTCGGCCACCTCTTCGCCTACCCAGGCCAGAACGGCAAGATCATGGTCTACGGCCACAGCAGCAGCTACTCGTGGGACGTCTCGCAATTCACCAAGATCTTCACCAAGGTGAACCAGCTCAAGACTGGTGACCGCGTCTATGTGACCTACAACGGCAAGCTCTACGTGTACGCCGTCACGCGCCAGCAGACGATCACGCCCAACGACATCCGCCCGTTCACTGGAGGAGGGGAGGAGCTCATCCTCTTCACATGCTGGCCGATCGGCACATCCAAGAGCCGCCTGCTCGTCCATGCGAGCCCGGTGACGACGATCGCCCTGCAGTAACGGACATCAGATACCGATGCGGCGCATGATTTCGCGGTCGACGAACTCCTTGGAACGTCCGTACTTGAGGCGCGAGAGCTGTTTGAACGCTTCAGCGGCCTGTGCGTCTTTGGTGTAGGTGTTGTCCTGCCAGGGCTTGGGCACTTCGATGGAGAACGGCCGCGACGGCGTACCATCGATGCAGAGCTTCATCGAGCCCTTGAAGTTGTCGACGTTCACGAGGTCCTGTTCGCTGAAGACCGGCGCCATTTCCTTGGCGCACGTCTCGGCGTCCTGCGGACCGATCTTGTAGAACATCATCGAACCGACGTTGCCGAATACCGCCCCCTTCAGGCTGACCGCGCCTGAGAGTTTGCTGTCCTTCTCGAGCTGGTCGATGTACTGGTGCGCGAGGATCAGGCCGAGGCGGTATTTGCGGGCCTCGGAGAGGATCGACTCGATCGACTGCGTCACGAAGTTCTGGAATTCATCGATGTAGAGGAAGAAATCCTTGCGCTTGGAGACATCGGCTTCACGCTGGCGGCGCATGGCCGCGACCTGGATCTTGTTCACGACGATCATACCGAGCAGGGTCGAGTTGATGTCACCGATGAGACCTTTGGACAGGTTCATCAGGAGGATCTTGCCGTTGTTCATCACGTCCGCGACGTCGAACGCGCTCTTCGTCTGGCCCACGATGTTGCGGATGAGCGTGTTCGTCGTGAACTGACCGAACTTGGCGGCGAAGTAGGGGATCATTTCCTGCTTCTCGCGCTGGCCGGTGGAGGCCATCTGTTTCTCCCAGAACGAGCGCACGACCTGGTTCTTCACTTTCGTGACTTTGTACTTCTGCCACTCGTCGTCGGTGAACAGGCGCACAAGATCGGTGATGGCGCCGCCTTCGTCTTCGTCTTCCATCAGCGTGAGACAGCCGTTGCGGAAGTAGTCCTGGATGCGGGGGCCGAAGATTTCCTCGCCGAACATCTTCACCATCATGTTCATGGCGTCGAGGGCGATGAGGTCTT
>CAZFBZ010000085.1:0-1449 GCA_964517345.1 uncultured Candidatus Peribacteria bacterium
GAGAGGATTTTGTAGCCTTTGGATGCAAACGGGTCGTTCATTGTCAGGGGATGTTGTTGGTTTAAGTATCTGTTATTTCCTAGAACCAGTAAAGGGGATTGTTCATTCGCTCACCACATTGTCACCAAGCTGGAATACCTGCTCCGCGACGTTCTCGGCCACGCCCGCAGCGGCGGCATTCCCGCCGATGAACATGGCCAGACCGCGGGCAATCCGCCCGATGGCCTTCGCATAATGTTCGATCTCCTCATCGCCGGGTGGTTTCATCAGAGCCTTGGTGCCGGTGATCACGTCCTTGATCGGGCCGACCGCCGGACTCGGACTGTCGGAAAACTGCCGCCGCCCGGCCACCGTGGACGCCACCAATTCCGCCGCATCGCCCAGAATCGGCAGGCCGGAGAGCGGCCCGAGAAGGACAGACGTGAGCAGGTCTGCCGCTTCCCACGCCGGGTCGTCCAGGCCGTTGTCGTCGTCGTCGTTCAGCAGGTCGCGCGCCATTGAGCGGACCAGCCAGACCATGCCGCCCAGAACAAGATGGTTCAGAAACACCATCCGCGCCGCCTCTGAAATCTTGGCCTGTCCCTTCAAGACCTGCCGGATAACGCCCAGTTCCAGCGCGATCTTCTGGCGTGGCTCGCTGGTGAACATCATCAGCAGCCGCAGGAACACGTTTGGGGAAGCTTCTGCGAGTGACCGATCCAGAGCCTCGGCCGGCTGCGCGGTGCGCTGCACGGTCTCCTCCATCTTCTCGGTCGCGTAGGAGTCCGCAGCCGCGCCGCTCAACCCAAGCGCCTCGGCCTGCGCATAGTGGGCATCGTAGGCCGTAGCAGCCGCCACGCTCGTGAACGCCGCGTCGGTCCTGCCGATGGTCTCCATGCCCCAGTCCATCGCCGCGTCGATGTCGGTCGTGTGGGCGCCGAGCTTGTCGAGCAGAGCCTGGGTCGCCTTGTCGAATTTGCCCGCGCTGGAGGACTTCGCGGCCTTTGCGATCCGCGCCTCGGGCGAGAACCCGCCGTGCAGCCTGCGCTGAATCACGGGATGGTTGAACGCCTCGCGCACGCTCATCTTGCCCTGGCCTGCCAGCACGCGCCCAAGCGAACGCAGACCCTGCTTGGCCGGCAGATCGAGGAGCGCGGTCAGGCTCGCGGTTGACTGCACCATGTAGACCGGCAGGCGCAGGATCAGCGAGACCCGCGCCTTGGCCCGCATGAGACGGTTGACCCACCGGGCCTGCTGCTGGTTTTCCCAGCCGTTGCGCAACCCGCCGTTCTCGAAAAGCTCAAGCCATCCGTTCATGGAATTCACGGCCTCCTGACCATGAGCGGCCATGACCGCCCCGCGAAGGTCACGGTTGCGCAGCACGGTCTTGAACTCGTTGACCGCCTCAACCCACGCCTTCCAGTGCTCGACCTGGGCCACATGGTTCCAGTAGAGCGAAAGCGCGTTGAC
>CAZFBZ010000085.1:1549-3050 GCA_964517345.1 uncultured Candidatus Peribacteria bacterium
ATCTCGTCCATCGCCTCCGCGTCGAAACCGTGCAGTTCCATGCCGCTCCGGTATTCCTGCTGCCGCCAGGTCATGAGCAGATGGATCGCCTCGGCCTCGGAAATCTGGATTTTCTGGCGCGTGCCGCCAAAGACCACGCGCTCAAATTTGAGAACCTCCTTCCGGTTGCGCTCCGGCCTGGCGTCGTTCTCGGCAAGCATGGCCTCAAGCCGCTCCGCGTCCGCATCGGTGAAGTCGTGGCCGGCGAGCGTGTTGCCGCTGTCAACGACAGCCCGGGCCACGCTGACGGGCACCTCCATCTTTTCGGTCTTCGCATCCTCGATGATGGAGATTTCCCGCGAAGGTTGCAGCAGGTCGTGCAGCCAGCGGTTTCTGGCGCGGCGGTCCCGGCCGGGCAGAACCTCGTTCTTGAGTCCGTCCTGAAACTCGGCCTCGCGCCGCAGGACAGCGTCACGCTCGGTGCGGGTTGCCTGCCGGGCAAGGTCGTGGAAGCGGTTCGCGACCGCGCTGTCGCGGTTCATGGTCGCCTCAAGCGTCTGGCGCCACGTCCAGAGCTGTCGCACGAACTTGTCAGCGGCCCACGCGAGCGGAGACGCGCTGCGCGCCTTGCCGCCCTTCGATTGGTCGGAGAGCTTGCCCGCGTTCCCGACCTCGCGAACGGCCTGCTTCACGATGTTCGCGCGCAGTTGCTTGCGCTCGCCAAGCACGGCCAGCCAGGAGTCCCTGCCGCGTTGCAGAACCTCCTTGGCGTCGTTGAGCGCGGTCTCCATTTCCGCCGCCGACCGGGTTGCGAACGCCCCGAATTCCTGCACCAGCAGGTATTCCTCAACCAGTTCGGCCTCGCGCTCGGGCGTAAGGTCCGGCTCCTGAAGGAGAGCCTCGATCTCGGTCATCCGTTCATCAGCCTCCTCGCGCGTCATTTGCGCGGCCTTCTCCACTCCGGCGAACCACTCGTGGGCGGCGGCTCCGATCTTGCCGCTCACGCCTTCGCCGGGTTTACCGCCGGGCCTGCCGCGCTCTAGAACGTCGTTGAACTGCTCGGAATAGAGCGCCTTCAGGTGCTTCTCGACCAGCAGATCGAGCTTGTCGAGCATCCCCAGAAACACGTTCAGCCGCCCCTTGTCGCTGCCCGCGCTGACGAGCCTGTAGAACCCGCCAACGCGACCGCGAACCTCGGAAGGAAACGCGCTCAGAATTGCGTCCGCCACGCGCAGCGCGGCAAGCATTTTCTCTTTGCCGCTCGGGACGTTCGCCTTGGCCTGTTCCAGCCATTTGTCGGCCTCGGCTTTGGCCTTCGCGTAGGCGTCCCTCTCGACCTTGCGCACAGCATCCCGCGCGCTCCTGATGGCGTCCTTGGTCTCCCACGCGGTCTTGAACGCGCCCTCGATGGCCTTCCACATCGTAGCCGGGTAGGCGTCCGCGATCAGCCCGGCGTCCGCGAGTTCCTGAGCCATCTGGTCAGGCGCCATGCCCTCCGTCCGGCTCCAGAACCAGCGCGGCA
>CAZFBZ010000086.1:0-2971 GCA_964517345.1 uncultured Candidatus Peribacteria bacterium
ACATTTTCGGCTGTACTAAGCTCAACAGGAGAGCCCTGCCCCCGAAAACTTGCAAAAAACAGTTTATATTTTACTATTCGCCGCAATTTTCACCCTGCTTCATGGCTCAGGAGATCACCCGCGCAAAGGACTATGTGGATCGCAATCTGCCGGACCTCCGCCAGGATGTCCGGCGTCGACAGATTCAGCCGGAAGACCTGCGGGTGTTTCTCCGTCGTACATCGCAGCTCGTGCTCGCCAACCTGGCAGATGGCGACGACACCGCGCGTCAGGCCGCGGTCCGGGCGCTGCGTCTGTACGGAGAGTACGAAGCGTTCCTGGGAGCGGGCGACGCAGGATCGCCCGTGGTACTCGATGGCACTTTGGACCAAAGCGTGGCGGTGCTCCGGGAGCCCGATTTGTTCGGGCGTCTGTGCCAGGCCAATCAGCAGCGCCGCGGCAACACCGCCGACTGGTTTAGTGCAGTCTACAAAACGATGCGCAACGATGACGGAAGCCGCACCGATGACGCGGGAGAGCTTGTCGATTGCGCGTATCAGCGCTTCACAGCGCAGCTCAACAACGGTCTGTCTCCCATTCTCCGGCAACAGCGCGGCATGACGCCCGTGCTAGCGGCAACGCTCAGCACGCCCATCGGTAAATCCCTGGGCCGCGAGGCCATTCGCGCCGAGGCGCAGCGGCGCACGCGCGAGACCATTTCTTTGCTGCGCGATACCTACCGCCCCACGCTGGTCGTCGGAACCGGCCCCGCCGGCCAGGCATTCTGCAATAACCTCCTGGAGCTGAATCCGGAAGACGCGGGGAGCTTCTTCATGGTGGATGAAGGAGTGATTCCTGGAGGACAGTTCTACCGCTCGGATCGCCGGGCACACGGCCTCAACAATCAGACGCGTCCCACGACCGACCGCGACCCGATCCCGGGCACTGGCACGGACCTCACGTCGCTCGGACCCGGAATTATCGAAGCCGCAGACCTGAGCGGCGACGCCTACGTGGGGAACGATGTCATCGGTCTTGCCACCGCCGTCCGGTCGCTCTCGGTCACGCAGCTCATGATGATGGGCGTCCGCGTGGTCGCCGTGCGCCCGAACGAATCAGCGCTCGATGGCCGGTATGCCGTGCAGTTGGCTGTGCAGGACACCGGCGAGACCTTCGACGTCTTCGTGGATAACGTGGTCTTTACCAGTGGTATAGGTGCCGACGGCAACAGTTTCGACGAGTTCTACCGCGACGATGTTCAACAGGTCATTGCCGAGGAGAGAGAGAAGTTCCGCCGGACCGGCGCCGCCGATTATCTGCCTTTCGGTGATCTCATGGAGGTCGTCGGCAGCCGCAGGCAGTTCCCCCGGGAATTGTTCGGTGCAAAGAAGGACAAGAACGTCGTCGTGATCGGTCCTCAGGATTCTTTCCGCGTAACTGCGCTCGGCTTGCTCGGCTACGGGGAATTCGATCCCGGCCAGTCCGTCGCCAACCTCGACTGGGTCCCGGACATCACCGTCATCGGCGAGAAGCCGCTCACGGACGACGAAGTGGAAGAACTGTTCGGCGAACAGGCGATCCCGGGCCAGTTCAACCGCGCCCAGATCCGCGAGCGCGGCGTCACGCGCGAAGTCCTCTGCAAGCGCCTGCGTGCCCGCTACCTGGCCCTGGTCGGTGAGTATCCGCGCTTCAACGATGAGCGGTTCTCACGTCTCCAGCCCCGGACCGGGTCGCGGAGCAAAGCCATGCAGCGCCTGCCCAACGGCAATCTGCGCTTCCTCTACACGGATGAAAACGGCGAGGAGCAGGTGATCGACAATGCGCTGATCATCGATTGCGGTGGCAAGGTCGATCTGGTCGATGAGACGCTCGAATCCCTGGTCGAGCCCGAAACCGTCACCGGTCGCTCGATCCCGCAGTCCTTCATTGACGCGACACTGGATATTCCCGGCAGCGTGCTCTTCACGTCCGACTCCAGCAGGAGCCGCAACGACGGCAAGGACGTCCGGTCCGTCCGCGTCCAGCGCGTTCTCCGCCCGGCAAATGAGTCCGGCAGTACCGCGCTCGTGCGCGTGGTGGTCACGCACATGGATGGCACGCAGAAGCCGGGTCTCGTCGAGAATACCTTTGGAACCGACGGTTGCGTCATGCGCTTTGGCGACCGCGAGTTTATCCTTCGGCCGGCGTCCGTGAGCCGCGTGGATGCCGCACGCACGCCTGCGCGCGTTCCCCAGAACGATTCGAGCGATCCCCGGAGCCAATCGTCCCAGACTCCCTACGGCGAAGCGCTGCTCGGACAGAGCATCTATTTCTACGGCGCTGCTGATCGCCAGGGGGTAGACGAGATTGAGGCCCGGGACTTCGGCGGCGCGTTCCGCATTGGCGAGAACACGAAGTCGCTCTTCCGCCAGATGGCCCGCGTCGGGCGCGGTGCGCGTGCGCTTGCCGCCCGTCGCCAGAGCCAGATTGAGCAGGGACAGACTGAAGCATTTGAGCCTGTGATGGAATTCCCGGGACGCCCCGCGCAGACGATTGCGACCGGCGCACGAGGCATGATGACCGCGCAGGTGTCGGCGGAACGCGCGCGCGGCACGCAGCTTCTCCCGGGTGAGGCTTTGCTCATGCTCAAGCAGATGCTTGGGTTGGAACTCCGCGATCTGCGCTTCAGCGGCAGACAGCTCGATATCACGGTGTCGCGCGTCGACGGCACCAACACGTTGCAGTACACGTCTCCCAGTCCTGTGGACCGCGACGCGGCACAGGCTCTGGCCGATGCCCTCGCGCGCTGGGCCGGCAATGCCGCGGTACAGGCCGCTTTGCTCCAGCTGACGCACAAGGGCAAGGAAGTCAGTATCCGCCTGCCCGTTGCCCCGACGGGCGGCCAGGACAAGACTCTCGACTATCCCAACGCCAGGATCACGACGCGCCGACCGGAGGCGCCCGAAGAGCCTCCAACGATCGACAGCATCATTGCCCGGACGCGCGAAGCCGT
>CAZFBZ010000087.1:0-2838 GCA_964517345.1 uncultured Candidatus Peribacteria bacterium
CGATGCGCGAAGCACAAGATGGCGGGACGGAGGGTGAGATGGTGAAAATCTTCGAACGGACGCCGACGGCGGCGAAGCGGATCGAGAAGGCGATGGCCAGGCTGGACGCAGCACGGGTGCGCAAGCAGAAGGCGGCGCACGCGGCGGCGATGCGGAAGCGGGAAGCGCGGAACCGGGAACGGCAGGCCGCGGCGCGTGAGCCGGTGCGGACGGTCGGGCGCGGCAGGCCGGAGTTGCAGAAGATCAACGCGCTGGCCGGGTGGAAGGTGTTGGCGGCGCGGATGGAGCCCGGCACCTGGTACACGGCGGGGCAGATCCGGGCGCTCGTGCCGGAGTATGCGCGGGGCAGCGTCAAGGCGTGGGTGTGGCAGTTGCTGCCGAAGGCGGGGCTTGTCGAGCGCGCCGGCAACCCGGATTACGATCCGCGGACGCTGCGGCCTGGGCAGACGGGGGTGAGGTATCTCTACGCGTTGACCGCTACGGGGGCTAGCGAGGCCGCTGGCTGGCGTTGCGAGCTCGGGATGGGTGAGGATGCCTGAAAAAGCGAAACGGGCCTGTGAGGCCCGTTTCTGGTCGATTCTGAGGGGTGGGGGTTTCACGCCCGCGGCAAGACAACGTCCGGCTTTCTGCCGAGCGCCTTGTACCAGATCGCAGGCAAGCCGGTGTCCGGGTCGGCTTGAATCGTGTCGTGCACGTGGCCGTCGGGATCGATGAGTCCATGTCGAAATTCGTTCCCGCCTTCAGCCCATCCGTCGGGCAAGAGATATTCGCGGCCGTTGTCGGTATCGCGGTCGCGATCCTCGAATGCGTACATGTCGGGGCGGTTGGTGAAACCGGAATAGTGGCGGTACAGCGTGACCGTTCGTGGCATTAGGTTGTTCCTTTCGCAAATGTTGTAGTGGGATTGGCGGTCGGGCGGCAAGCCTTTCAGGTCGGGTGAATCGTCAGATCGTCGCCGAAAAGCGCGTAGCTCTTGCGGTGCAGATGATCTTCGACAAGGCGGCGGCACTTGGCAGGGGAGCCTGTCCAGATGAACCATCCGTCAAGAGGGATTGTCGCGTGCCAGCGGCCGTTGAGGCGGTGCACAAAGGCAACCTCTCCGGTACTGCGCACCGACTCGTTGCCGTGCCAGGGGCGATCGTGGAGCAGGTAGCAGACGCCCCGGAAATGGCGCCAGCGGTGCCAGTAGAGGTTCATGGCGGCAAGCCTTTTAGATCGGGGTTGACTGGACGAGCACGGCGGCGAGCAGGAAGCCGACGGCGACGAGGCGAAGGGCGAGGATGGCTAGATGGGGCACGGTCAGTCGCCCACGTAGTAGAAAACTTGATCTCCAACGCAGTACATGCGGCCGGCGATCGTGCCACGCTCGGCCAGCTTTTCGTGCTCGGCCCAATCGATCGAAGCAGGGCCGTCACCCGGACAAAGCGACTCCGCCTCGCGCATGTCGCCGGCTACAAGCTGGATGAACAGCGCGTTGCATTCGGTCGCGTCCCACGAATCGATTTCCGTATCGTCCCAGGCGCCGAACCCGCGCATGTAGTCGCGGAACGCGGGCAGTTGATCGGCGGCAAGCATCTGATTGCGTTCTGCCTCAGCTTTCGCGTTGGCCCATGTCTCCGGCCCGGCATCGCGCCCGCGCTCGGCCACGGATGCCGAGAAGTCGAACATTTCGGCATTTTCGACGTATTCGGTGATGTTGATTTCCATTGTCGCATTCCTTTCAATGTTGGATCGGCTGCAAATGGCGACACGCTACGCGAGCGCGGCGCACCAGAGGGCGAGCATGGCGGTGAACACCAGGACGGCGAACGCGCTGCTGATGTCCTGGACGATTGGGGAGCGGAGGAGGGCGCGGATCATGCGTCAGACTCCGGCTTGTTCAGGTCGGCGACGATGCCCCGAATGACGCTGTCGGACGCGATGCCCTGGCCGGTCGTGGTGCGAGCCCAAACCGTAAGGCCGGCGAAATCCGTGTCGACCTTCTCGCCCTTGGCGGCGAGCTTTTCGGCGAGCCAGTCGGACACGATCCAGTGTTCGTAGACTTCGCGGTTGTAGTCTTCCCAATCTAGCTCTTCGCACTCACACACCGCACGGGCGGTTTCGTAGATGACGCCACCTTCCGGCCCGTCTGCTTCATGTGCCCAGGCGCGATCTAGCCCGCGGTTAACGATGTCGCGTTCCCGCCAGCCGGCTTGAAAGGCGGCTTCTTCGAAATCCGGCACGGAAGCGGTTAGGTCCATTGCCTGCTCGATGAGTTGGTCGGCGTCAGGGTTGTTAGTCGGCGCGCCGTATGCGTTTGCGAGCGTCGAAACGAGCGCCGAAACACAGTAGTGGACTTCGCGGCGGACAAGGTCGTCAGCGGTGACGGTCATGGTTGCCTTCCTCACATATCGAGCCATGCGCGCTTTGCGGCGATGGCCGCGCGGCGCGAGTCGCGGCGGATGCGGCCCTCGGGCCGGTTGGCGAAGGTTTCGCGGATCTTGGTCTCGGTCTTCATTGTCGTGTCCCTTTCGTCGAGGTCGGTGGCTGATGACTGCAAACGGCGACTTAGGCGGCGCGTTCGGAGAGCGGATCCACGCCAAGCGTGGCGCGAACGTACGCCGCGTCGCCGAAATGCGAGGCTTTGCAACCGTTGGCGGCGGCGCGGGGCGTAGGGATCGATGCGCAGTAGCCCGTGGCGTTGCGGTAAATGTCCCAATTCCCGTGATGGCAGATGAAAAATGGGAAGTTGTCGGTGTTGTAGTCGGGGTGGCGGGGCATTGTCGTGTTCCCTTTTGTTGCGCGCAGCGCTTCAATGCGCTACAATCGGCAACGTAAACCACGCCAAAAAGATTTGCA
>CAZFBZ010000088.1:0-2521 GCA_964517345.1 uncultured Candidatus Peribacteria bacterium
TTGCCCCATGCGGAAGCCACTAGACTGGCCCCCATGGATCGGCTTCGGTTCCCGCGCCGTCCACAACAAGGTCATTCACTTCCTTGATATTTGCCGCAATCGGATCAGCCCATGCCCCTGCTAAGATGTCCGCAACGGTAATGTCGTTCAGCGCCGCAATCGCCGCACCATTGGCCGCGATCCCGGCATTGTCCGGTGCGGTGTAGCTGGCCGTCGGCAACACGTCATCCACGGATAGCGCCTCGACCAGCAGCACCATGTCCGCCGGGTCTGCCGCTGCGCCGGTGATGTGCAGCGCCAGGTCGCCCAGGGTGTCGGTGTGCGATGCCGTCAGCGCCACGCTGTACCAGCCATCCCCTCGTTCCGTGACGGTCGGGGAGATCGAAGCGAAGGCCCCGCCGTCCTTGCTGGCGGTAATCGTCAGCGTCAGCCCTGCCTTGCCCGTCACATGGTCTGTCGAATCGACCATCAGCACCATGACGTTCTTGGCCGTCGATTGCTTGGCCTTACGCATTTACGACTCGCCCACGGCTGTAGGTATTGCCGCCGCCGCTCACTACCAGCGAGCCCTCATAATCGGTGCCGTTCGGCCCGTAGAACTCACCATCGCGCACGTCGGCCTCGGCTGGATAGACCGGGCCATCCACCGTGAAGGTGATGGCGTGACGCATCCTGCCCAGGCTGCCGGCGTTCTTGTAGGTGATGGCGATCCCCTCACCCTCGCGCAGCACGATGTCCAACTCGTTCGGGTAGGGCTTCGCCTGCCGGAAGAAGGGGGTGCGCCCGTCTAGGTTTCCCACGTTCGGCCCCACTCCGAAATACGCCGCAACTTGCCACTGCTCGTGGGGCACGGAAATCAGCGCCCCGTGCTTGGCACCGCGCATCAGGATTTTTGCATTTCGCTTCGCTACGATTGTTCCGATGCTGGCGGTTGAATCCAGCGGGACCGGCGTCAGTGTGTCGCCGTCGCCGATGCCGTCGATGGGCTCCAGCGCAATCTGCGGGATGACATCCGTGCCAATCTCTCGGTAAGCCAGAGATACAACCTCCAGCACCACGCCTGATCCGCTGCCGTTGAGCAGGGAAAACAGCGGCAGGACGGCGGGCGTCACCGGGAAGGTGTAGGTGTGACAGGCCCCGGTCGCCGCCACCCGCACGGTGAGCGTGACCATGAAGCGATAGACCAGCCCGGTCAAGTTGTTCAGGCTCACGGCAATGCCCTCGCCTTCGCGCAGGGTCATGCGCTGGCGTTCGGCGGTCGTGGC
This sequence comes from uncultured Candidatus Peribacteria bacterium, assembly GCA_964517345.1. Taxonomy (GTDB): domain Bacteria; phylum Patescibacteriota; class Gracilibacteria; order Peribacterales; family Peribacteraceae; genus DAISLF01. The sequence continues at coordinate 1,266 of CAZFBZ010000088.1, forward strand.
GTCCTGACGCTGCAGTCTTTGCGCCCAGGGGGTTGCCGCGAAGCCGTAGCCCATGGCTCGGGTATCGTTGGCCAATGGGATGGCGCTCGCGCCATCCCATTGCGAGCCGCTGGTCGTCACCGTCGCCGGGCGACGCGCCAGCACCACCTGAGACGGCAGCGCGGCGTTGTTGCTGTCCAGCTTCACGGCCGCGATGGCGTCGTCGGTTCCAGTGTGGGCGGTGATGCGGTACAGGTCGTAGTTGCCCGGCGTCGTGGTCGTCTGCGCCATCAGCGGCATGACCTCGGCACGCCGCACGCGCACGGTCTTGCCGCTGCCGGTCGGGTTGAACAAGGCCAGCGGGGCGACGTGTTCGAGGTACGGATGGCCGGTTACTGCCGTGTTCGGAAGCTCCTGAGAAAACAGACGCCGGTCGTCGGCGTCCTGTACGGTGAAGGTGTCCACCGCTTATTCCTTGGTGAAGTCCTGATAGCTGTGCAGCAGTCCGGCCGCGCCAGAGACGTTGTAGACCATGTTCATCTGGTTCTGCCGCAGCGTGATCGGCTGCACGTCGCTGTGCGGAATCCAGTCGTAGATGACGTTGAGCGGGATCAGGCATTCCAGTTCGTCGCTGGTGGCGGCAGATACCGCCGCCTCGTCGCTCGACCATATCCATGCGTTCAGGGTGTTGGCCGTCCCACCGATGGTGCCGGCGTGACCGTAAGTGGCCGTCGTCGGGGCTGTATTGGTCGAGTCCATCGAAACGGGGGTGACGGCTGTCGGGGCGGTGAGAGAGCCTGAACCGGTGTAGAGTCGATGTTCCATGGCACACACGACGCCGGTCACGGCGGCGGTCTGCGCGTTCGACAGGCCGACGCGGCGAATCTTGAGGATTTCCGTCGCGTGCCCGTTGAGGATGGCGTGCATGTTCTTCGTTGCCGCGAACGCGACGCCAGCGCAATAGGTGCGGAAAGTTTGGGCCATGCTTATGCTCCTACGTAAATTTTGCCGGTGCCGGGCGTGGAGGCGAATACGGTCGCCTCACTCTCCAGCGTCTTCGGGATGGGGCGGCGCACAATGCGGCCCGCCTCCAGTGCATCTATCGACTGCGCTACGGTGTCGCGCTTGTCGCCTGGCGGCATGTTGGCGTACCGCTGCCGCTGCGTCTTGAGCGTGTGCTGCCGTGCGCACTCCATCTGCGCCGGGAGCAGGACGACCCATGTATCGACAATCCAGCGGCCCAGGTGCGGCTCGTAGTGGGTGCGGAGGGCGGTCAT
>CAZFBZ010000089.1:0-2488 GCA_964517345.1 uncultured Candidatus Peribacteria bacterium
TTGATGCGATCCAGCGCCGTCCCGCTCATCAGGAACACGTCGTCGTCGCAGACCCAGCTGATCGCGCGCTTGCGGGCGATGTGTAGCAGGAACTCGTCGCATTTCACCGCGTGGCGGGGATTCAAAAACTTCTGGATGCGTGCGCCGGGGAAATCTTCCTGCCTGAGCGTGCCGGAGCAGTCGAAGATGACGATGTCGACGGCATCACCGAGGCTTTTCCGCGCATAGTGATGCCACACGGTCATCATCGGCGGGAGGATGTTCATGGTGAACAGCGCGGCGCGGTCGGAGGGCGGCAGCGGGGTGCGCGTCAGGTAGTGGCCGATCGTGGGGAGCAGCGTGCGCGTTGCGCTCAGCAGGCTGAAGCGCTTGAAGGCATGCGGCAGGAGGCGGGCGTAGTCGATGTGGCCATCATACGGGGCGTTGGCGCCGGGAGTACACTGTCCGTATGTCCGAGAAACGCTCGTGGGCCCTGATTCTGCTGGGGTGCAGCCTCCTGCTGGCCGTCGTGATGCAGGTGCCGCAGTGGCTGCGTACCATGGATCCCGCCTACAAAGGCATCCCGGTGCACCTCAATTCCGATGAAGAGGTTTACCAGGCGCGCGTGATGGAGGCGCTGTCTGGTCGCCCGGAGCAGGCCGCGGAAGCGATTGTCGGTGATCCCAAGCTCCGCGGCGCGCAGCTCGCGCTCATCGAGCAGACCGAAGGCACGGCGTTCTCTGGCGCGGGTATGCGGGCCGCAGATGTCTTTCGGGTCATGGACTCGGTGATCCCGGTCCTGCTGTTTCTCACGCTGTGGTATTTCCTCCGCGCGTGCGGTTTCTCCAAGAAGCAGGCGCTGCTCGGTGCGGGCCTGTTCTGCCTGCTGGAGCTCTACAACCTGCACCGGCCCGTCTACCAGCGCACGAGCTTCCTGCTCACGCTCCTGGCCTTGCTCAATATCACGCGGGGCATGGAGGGCAAACGATTCTTAGGGCTTGCCGGCGGTGCGCTGCTCGGCATCCTCGTCTCTGGCTACTTCTGGGCATGGACGGCCGCCTGGGCGTGGTTCGGCCTGCTCGCCGCGTGGGAAGTCGTCCGTTGGCTCCAGAGCCCGGCCCGCGATGCTTCGCGTCTCAAGCGCCTGTTCCCCATCGCGATCGTCGCCGTGCTGGCCGCGCTCCCGGGCGTTTTGCATACACTCTCGCTGCTGCGTGATCCGCTCTACGAGGTCGCCAAGTTCCGCAGCGGCATGTATCCGTCGCATCTGCCGGAGTCCTGGGCTTACACACTGGTGTTCTGCGGCATGCTCGGCGGGCTCATCGTTGCCTTCTTCCACGAGCGTGCGCGCCTGCGGCCGTACCGCTACGCGCTGCTTACCGTGCTCACGGCCTTCATCCTGCTGCACCAGCAGGTGGTTCACGGCGTCGTGTTCATGTTTGCGTCGCACTATCTGTTCTTCCTGATCCTCGCCGCGATACTCTGTGTGCTGCTCTGTCTCGCGCTGCGCCCCCGGTCGACAGCGCTGATTGTGTCCGCGGTCTGCGCCTGCGTGTACCTGGCGGCCGTCGGCTACGACGGGCGCTATATCCTGGGCCAATGGAGCGTGAAGGCGACGGACTTCTCGCAGCAGCATTTTGCCGACGCTCTGCCGATTCTCGACGATCTCCCGCGCAGCCGCATTCTCTCGGACCCCAAGACGTCCCTCTTCCTCGCGGGTTTCACCAAGCACGACGTCGTCTACACGGTGTACCTCAAAAACGTCCTGATGACCCACGAAGAGATCGCTGAACGCTATTGCACCGAGCAGCTGCCGCTCCTCCCCAAAGAGCGCGTGATCACGGATGCGACCCTCTTGATCTACCCCGATGCCGTGCAGGCGTTTAAAGGCGATCCGTCGGTCCGCAAAAACGAGATCGCGATGGTGGAGGAGGCCTGCGCGCGTCTTGACCGTGATCCCCCGGCCGCGCTCCAGCGCTTCGATGTGCAGTACGTCTTCTGGGACAAGAAAGGACAGCCCGCGTGGGATCTCGCCCGACTGGATCTCCCGCTCACGGTTGTTGCGGAGGGCGAAGGGTGGGGGCTTTGGAAATTGTGATGCGGCTGACGCCGGGTCGGCACTTCTTTGCCGCGGCAAAGAAGTGCCCAAGAAAGCGCTGCTCGCATGACTCACGCTTCTTACGAGAAGCGTTCGCATGCTCGATCTTTTATTGAGGGGGCCGGGTCCCGGACATGAGTGTGTGTTGTTTTTTCGTGGTGCTGGCGATAGTAGTGTTTTCCGCGCGCCACTGCCGGTTAGTGGCCGGCGGCGTCAGGCAGGACTGGTAAATCATTATCATACTGCAGATCCTCAGTTTCCGTTGAAGCCGCCGGGGCTTGGCGCGCGGAGCGCTTCTTTTGTTTCTTTTCTTGTCGCGACAAGAAAAGAAAGACAGGCGTCAGCAGCGACATAGTTATTTTCTCTTCGGCCTCGTCTCCCACAGCAACTTCCACGCGTACTGGTACCGCA
>CAZFBZ010000090.1:0-2464 GCA_964517345.1 uncultured Candidatus Peribacteria bacterium
CCGGCCACCGACGTCGCGGGCCACTTCACATCCGGCACATGACGCCAGAGCGGCGAGCCGGTGGAAGACGACCAGTAGAGCCGGCCCTCGCTCGCGCGGAAGAAGCCTTCGATGCCGCCGCGCACCACCATCCAGCATTCCACGCCGGGCGTGTCGCCCGTCGCCACCACCCGCTGCGTGCGGGCGGGATTGAGTGTGGTACGCACACGCGTACCGCCGATCGAAAGCATGTACGCATCCAACAGGCGGTCGATCTCTGCGACGGGACGGGGCGATTCCATTGCGGTCGTATTGCCTGCGGCCTGTTCCGCGGTAAATGGCGGTGTCGAGGTGCGACGCAGATCGGCGAGCGGCAGGCCATGGAGGCTCGCGCCCGCATCGAGAATCTGCGACGCCTCGCGCGCGGTGTATTCGTAGCCTCCGGGCGAGGCGTTGCCGATGGCATCGGTGATGATCGTCAGTGTTTCGCGTTCGGCAAGCGTCAGAAGACCCGCAGCCTGCGCATCGGCGCACGTCTTCAGGATCGCCTCGCGCGTTTTGACGGACGCTTCGTCGGCGCCGATGAAGCACAGGAGCAGGGCACGACGCTCCGGCAGCGACGACATGGCCTGGAGCGCATGCACGAGCGCGCGCGACTGCGGCACGCTCAGGGCGCCGACCGTGCGCAGGATCGGGAGAATCTGCGTATCGATATCGAGCGTCTCCAGGGCTTCGACGACGCCCATTGTCTCCACGCGAAGCTGCCGATCGGGGGCATCGGTCTCCGGCGGCAATCCGGCCAGCATGTTCCACCCGCGCATGTGGGCGACGGTGCTGGTGGGGCGTGCAAATGCACTGACAATGAATGCGCGGTCGGTCTGTGGCAGATCGGCGTCGGCTGACGAATCGATCGGACCCAGCTGCGGCAGGAGATTCTTGCGGAACTGCTCGGCGGCTTTCTGCCCGTTTGCGAGTCTTTCCGTATTCATGCGGAAATCCGTCATCAGGCGGCAGCGCACGTAGTAGATCGCGGCGTTGCGGGCGGCGGCGTTGTACTCGTCTTCATTGTTATCCGTGAAGATATTCTCGAGCACGTTGAGGCCGGGCAGGAACCGGCTGAACGCCCCATAGATGAAATCTGCATCGTTCCACACGGCGGGCAGGCCGCGCAGTGTTCCGCCTGCTTCGGTCCGGCTCGTGATCGCGTCGACCGGCACCATCGTCTGGATCTCCTGAAGCACCGAGTGGAAGACGACGCGCTTGAGGACGTTGTCGAGACGGGACTGATTGTCATCGATCTGGCGCTGTCGGCCTTCCTCGTACGTTTCATGCGGAAAACGCCTTCGCATGACGGGAGACAGGCGAAGGTGGTTGCGGATGAAGAGGAAGACGCGGAAGTTGTTGCGTCCGCCAGCGCGGAAAATCTGCGTGGGCAGCAGTGCGAGGAACTCCGGGGGCAGATCATTGAGCAGACGCTCCCACTGCTCCGCCTCCTCGGCATTCAGTTCCGCACGCATGATGAACGTACCGACGAGGATACCAAGACCGGCGATGGCGCCGATGGGACCGGCGCAGGCGACGATCGCGCCGATGAGTCCGGCCATATTCGTGCCCTGACGCCAGTAGTCGGTGCCAAGGAAGCGCTCTGCGGCGCGGAGAATAGCGGGAAAGTCGATGCGGGAGCCGGTACGGACATGAATGAAGATGTCCCCCTCCTGACGGAATGCCGGGCCGAGCAGCGCGGCGAGATTTTCACGAAGTCCTTTGACGGTCTGCTCTTGTCCTCTGATCATTTCGCCGCCTTCGTAGATCCCCCAGAGTTCCCCGACCACAGCGACCGGACCGAGAATGCGCCCCGCGACGCCGAGAGTACGCACTCCGCCGCGACCGACGGCGCGCATCCAGCCGAAACGCGACGCGGGAGTGGTGAGCGTACCGAGCAGGCGCAGCTCCTGCGTCGCTTCCGCGGCGCGTGCGGCGTCCGAGAGGAGATCCACGACGCGCTGCACTTCTGCCACAGGCTGGGCAGCGAGCGTCGCCATGAGTGTGGCGGGAGCGACGCGCAGCGAGCGCGCGAGCGCGGCGACACGCGTCGGATTGAGCGACGCGACGGCGGCGCGCAAATGACCGGATTCACCGCAGAGGCGCAGCACCAGGAGCGCATCGGCCGTCTCCAGCTCCAGCACGGCAAGACGCAGTTCAGGCGCGAGCGCCACGAACCCGCGGATTTCCGCGGCTCCGCCGGTGATGATTTCCAGGGTGCGCGTGACCTGCGCAGGTGCGAGCCCGGCGACGCGGAATTCGGCCAGCATGGGGCTTGCGAGCACATTGAGCGCGCGCTGCAGGCGCGTCGGATCGGGGATCTCCCCGAGGGACCGGACCAGCGCGGGTGACTCCGCGCAGAGCTCCAGGATGCGGGCAGCGCGGGCGGGCGAGGGCATGGTCGTGACGGCGAGACGCAGGACCGGAGAGAGCGATTCAATCA
>CAZFBZ010000091.1:0-2426 GCA_964517345.1 uncultured Candidatus Peribacteria bacterium
ACCCCGCTTTCCTGGATGAGAACCAAGTGTCCTAGCCGATAGACGATGGGGCCGCGGAATCGAAAGAGCCGCTCCGGGACGTTCTCTGAACGGAGCCGGACGAGTATATCCACACGGGGAGCGCTTGCAAACGCGTTTTAGGCGGGTTTTCGTTGTTATTGAGCCCTTCGACTACGCTCAGGGTGACAGGTTAATGATGATACCCGCTCCCCTTCCCGATCTCGCAGCCGCGGTAGAGTTGTTCCAGGAAGACCACGCGGCAGAGCTCGTGGGGGAACGTCATGTCGCTCAGGCGCATCGTGCCGCGGACAGAGGGCGCTCTGCGCATCGCCGGATCCAGACCATACGCGCCGCCCAGCACGAAGACGATGTGCCTGCCGGAGTCGCGGGCCTGCGTCAGGAAGAACGCGAACTCGTGCGACGCCATGCGCTCACCCTTCTCGTCGAGCAGCCAGACGTCAGCGTCGAGTTTTTCGATAACGTTCATGATGCGCTCGCACTCGTTGCGCTTCTGCTTCTCCGGATCGCGCTCCTTGCTGGCGGGCAGCTCCACCACGGAAAACTTCGCATGACCGCGAAGACGCTTCTCGTACTCTGCACACCCCTCCGCGATCCACGGGGTTTTGATCCGGCCGACGCAGAGAAGTGTGATGCGCTGCATGTCAGGCGGCGTTGGGGTTGAGGGGATCGATGCCGTCTTCATCCGCCGGCCACTGCCAGACGATCTCGCCGTGCTTGACGTCGCGCGGCGCGAATCCCTGGAGCTGGGCGACGGTGACCATGAAATCATCGTCATCACCCACCGGAGTGCGCATCGTCAGGTGACGCCAGCCCTTCGCGGCCATCTGCAATCTGAGCTGCCTGAAGAGCCAGTCCTCCACCGGAGCGCGATACGCCGGACTGGACGCGACTTCATGCACTTCGAACGTGTCCGCGAGCGTGCGGCTGCCAATCTCCATCTCGGCTCCCCACAGCGCGCCGACGATCCGGTCCTCGTGCAGCTCCATGCCTTCCGCATTCACCAGCGTCTCGCGCACCTGGGCGGCAATGACAAAGGACATGCGCTTGAGCTCGGTGCGGAGCGCGTCGACGTCAAAGTCCGACAGGTCCTCCAGCATGAGCAGGCTCGGCTGCTGCTTGTACCGGAGGCCCGCGCGCCGGAACTCCAAGACGTGCGGCTGCGGATCGGCCAGCCACGATTCGTCGAGCGCGATCTCCGTCATTTCCTCTGGAGAAGGGCCACCGTTTCGATGTGCGCCGTGTGCGGGAAGAGATCCACCGGCTGCACGGTGCGGAGTTCATAGCCGCTCTTGAGCATCTCGCCCAGGTCGCGGGCGAACGTGGCGGTGTTGCAGGACACGTAGACGATCTTCTTGGGCTTGTGGGCGATCACCGCCTCGCGGGCCTTGGGGTGCAGCCCTGCGCGCGGCGGGTCGACCACGACCACGTCGAAGGCATATTTGCCGCCCGGCTTGAGCTGCTGGAGCAGCACCTGCTCTGCACGACCCTTGTAAAAGCTGATGTTGCCGATCTTGTTGCGCCCCGAGCTCTTGAGCGCGTCCTCGATGGCGGACGGATGGCTCTCCACGCCGACGACCCGCTGGCAGAATCGGGCAAGGTACTGGCCGATCGTGCCCATGCCGCAGTACGCGTCGAGCACGGTGTCCTTGAGCGTCAGGTCGGCGGCGTCCGCGATGGCGCGGTAGAGTTTTTCCGCCGCAAGAGTGTTGGTCTGGAAGAACGAGAACGGCGAGATCTCGAACGTGAGATCGAAGAGACGTTCGCTGATGCTCGGCTTCCCGAGGAGGCAGTGCACCTTGGGGAACTCGGGCTTGTCGTGCATGCCCATGTGCTCGACGATGAGCAGCGACGAGAGGTGCGGCCGTCCACCGAAGGAACGCAGGAACTGCTGGAACAGCGGCTCCAGATCCTTTTTGCGGGCCTGGAGGAGGAAGCAGATCATCTGCTCGCCGGTGTGGACGCCGCGGCGCAGGAGCAGGCTGCGCAGCATGCCCTTCTGCGTCTTGGGGTTGTAGACCGGGAGGCGCGTCGTCTCCATGAAGCGTCGCACGTCGGAGAGGAGCATCGACACCTGTTCATCGTAGAGGTGACACTCGCTGATCGGCAGCACCGTCTGCCACTGGCCCGGCTGGTGGAAGCCGACGGTCGGATTCTCGTCGAAGTAGATCCGGCGTCCGCCGCGATCCTCGCTGCGCATGTTCTCGTAGCCGAAGCTGAACTCCATCTTGTTGCGGTAGTGGAAGATCTGCGGGCTCGGGATGATCTTCAGCACACGTCCCGGGAGCTGGGCGCGCGCGGCCTCGTCCACGGGCGTGAGGTGCGAGAGCGTCTCGCGGACGATCTCTTCCTTATATTCGATCTGCTTGTTGTACGGGAGGTTCTGCCAGACGCAGCCACCGCAATCG
>CAZFBZ010000092.1:0-2412 GCA_964517345.1 uncultured Candidatus Peribacteria bacterium
GCACGGGGAGGGGCTTCTCTTTTGAGCAAAAGAAGAGTACGATGGACGCAGTTCTTTCCCGTCCCTCGTTTTTTCCGCTTCCCGTCCACGAATTATTACCGGACGGATTGGGTTTACGTTCAAGGCTTCCGACCGAAGCTTCGCATGTGAATCCAGTACAACAGCGGAAGGCAGCCACGGGAAAGTAACGCTTCTTTCCCCCTTTATCCGCATGAACCCGCAAAAAGAATATTCCCTCGAGCTTGGGAACCAGTCGCTCGTCATTAAGACGGGATTGCTCGCGCAGCAGGCAAACGCCACGGTCATTTGCCAGATGGGCGACACCGTCGCGATGGGCAACTGCACCGTCGGCCGCGCCCGCGATGGCGTCGATTTCCTGCCGTTGCAGGTCGTCTACCAGGAGAAATACTACGCCGGAGGCAAGATCGCCGGCAGCCGCTTCCGCAAGCGCGAAGGCCGTCCGGGCGACGATTACGTCCTTCTGGCCCGCGTCATCGACCGCGGCCTGCGCCCGATGTTCCCCAAGCACATGCATCAGGACATCCAGGTGTTCTGCACGGTGCTCAGCTACGACTTCGAACATGAGCACGACGTGGTCTCGGCCAACGCCGCGAACCTCGCCGTCGCCCTCTCCGACTGTCCGTGCGACGGCCCTCTCGGGACCGTTCGCGTCGGCATGATCGGCGGAGAACTCGTCCTGAACCCGTCCAAGGAGGCCCGCACCCGCGCGGACCTGGACATGCTCCTCACCGCGTCGCTGGAGCGCGTCGTGATGATCGAGGCCGGCGCCAATCAGGTGCCCGAGGCCGACGTCGTCCGCGCCATCGATTTCGGCAAGAAATGGGCCCAGAAGATCGCCAAGTTCTTCGGGGATCTCCAGAAGGAGATCGGCAAACCGAAATTCGAGATCGCCGAGCCCTACATGCATCAGGAGGCCTACGACTTCCTCAAGTCGTGGATCATCGCCGACGTGAACAAGGCCGTCAAAGACGACCTGGCCAAGAACGTGCGTCGCGCGATCTTCAACAAGTTCATGGATGAGTCCGCCGCGAAGCTCAAAGAGAAATTCGCTACGCTGCCGGAAGACGAGCTCGAGACGCTCATGAAGAACGGCAAGGCGTTTGTCGACAAGATCATCAAGTCCGAAGTCCGCCGCCTCGTGCTCGAGGAAGGCATCCGCATGTCGAGTCGCAAGGTCGATCAGATCCGCGAACTCTCCGCGATCATCGATGTGCTGCCAAAGCGCGTCCACGGATCTGCGCTCTTCAACCGCGGCGAGACGCAGGGTCTCACGACCTGCACGCTCGGCGCGCCGGGCGACCAGCAGATCGTCGAGGGTATGGAAGGCGAGCACAAGCTTCGCTACATGCACCACTACAACTTCCCGCCGTTCTCCGTCGGCGAGACGAGCAACCGTCTCTTCGTCGGCAACCGCGAGATCGGCCACGGCAACCTCGCGCAGCGCGGCATCGAGCCCGTGCTCCCGAAGCAGGAAGATTTCCCGTACACCATCCGCACCGTCACCGAGATCCTCGCCAGCAACGGTTCCAGCTCCATGGCTGCCACCTGCGGCTCGACGCTCGCCCTCATGGCGGCCGGCGTTCCGCTGACGGCTCCCGTCTCGGCCATCGCGCTCGGTCTCATGTCCGATGAATCCAAAGACAAGTACGTCATCCTCACCGACCTCCAGGACGAAGAGGACTTCGGCGGAGACATGGACTTCAAGGTCACCGGCACCGAGAAGGGCATCACGGCCATCCAGATGGATATCAAGATCAAGGGTCTCCCGGACCACGTCTTCAAGGACGCCCTGGAGAAGGCCCGCACGGGCCGCGGAGAAGTGCTCTCCATGATGCTCGCGGTCATCCCCGAACCGCGCCATGAGCTGAGTCCCTTCGCGCCGCGCATCGAGACGATCCAGATCGATCCGGAGGACATCCGCCTCGTCATCGGCAAGGGCGGAGAGATGATCCAGAAGATCACGGGCGAACTCGGCGTCGAGATCGACATCGAGGATTCCGGTCTCATCTTCGTCACGTCGCTCAACGGCGAGGCGATGGAGAAGGCCAAGAAGTGGATCGCCGCGATCGTCGAGAAGCCCGAAGTCGGCAAGGTCTACAAGGGCAAAGTCATCCGCATCATCGACGGCACCGGAGCGATCGTGGAGTTCCTGCCCGGCAAGGACGCCATGATCCACATCTCCGAGATGCAGTGGGGCCGCACCGAGAACGTCGAGGACGTGCTCAAGATGGGCCAGGAAGTCGAAGCCAAGGTCATCGAGTACGATGCCCAGGAAGGCAAGACCCGCATGTCGCTCAAGCAGATGACGCCGCCGCCCGAGGGCTACGTGGCCCCGGTGCGCCGTCCCTTCGGCGGTCCTCCGCGTGGAGGCCCCGGTGGCGGACGCCCGCC
>CAZFBZ010000093.1:0-2338 GCA_964517345.1 uncultured Candidatus Peribacteria bacterium
ATCCAGGGCGCTGACGCCTGCTGGCGTGTCATCGAGAACGCGCTCCAGCGCGAGGTGGCCCGTGCCCAGGGCGTGGGTGTGGAGCAGGTGATCGAGCAGCTCCGCCCCCGTCTCAATTTCATCCGCGCGAAGATCCGCGAGAATGCCACCGTCCAGAATGAGCTCGAGGACATCGCCCAAGAAGGGGTCTTCGCCGGCACCGACGACCATCTCGCACGCAGCACCTGGAACGAAGGACGCGAACTGCCGCGCGCCGGGACGTATACCGCCCGCACCATCGAGACGACGCTCTACGGCGTGGCAGCAGGAGCTTCTGTGGCCAACCCGCTTATCGGTGTTGGCACCGCAGCCGGTTCGGCCAGCGGTCATTACATCGGGAGGGGAATCGGCTATCTCGTCGGCCTCGCCATGCGTGCCTCGGGTGCCTCGCAGTCCAGCATCGAAGACGTCCAGGCTCGTATCGCCTACGGCGGACGCCTGGCGGGTGGAGCCGCCGGCTTCGGTGCAACGCTGGCTTACAGCGGACCGATCGGCTGGCTTGCCACGGCGATCGGTGGAACCGTCGGTGCGGTCGCAGGACCGGTCGTCGCGGCCGTCGAGCCCAGCCGCAACGCGCATGACATGTACGCGGCTAATATCTTCCGCAGCCAGCAGGAGAGGGGCATCGGCATGGCAATCACTGAAGATCCGATGCGCTACCGCTATCAGCCGCGCCGCCTGCTCGGCGTCTACTGCCGCTTGATGAATCTCATCGAAACCGATGAAGCCGCAGCCGCCCGCCTGGCTGCGGAGGCTGCAGGCCAGGAGGTCGATCCGCATGCCCCCGGACCCCTGCCGCGCTCCGCGCAGCTGCGCACGTTCGTCATCAATCTCCGCCGCGCCATCCTGACCGGTGTTCGTGACTGCTTCACGGCCCAGACCGACCTGACCGAGGAGGATCTGCGCACGATGGGCATCACCCGCGCCAGCGACCCTGCGCATATCATTCGCCAGGCGTCCGACTGGCTCCAGGCTCAGACTGCAAGTGAGCAGTACCGGCGTGAAGCAGTGACAATCGCTGCCAACGCTTATGCACCTATCGCCGCTGAACTGCGCGCGACGGAAGAGCGCGGTGGCTCGCGCACGCGCACCGGAGCCGCATCCACGGTGAGTGCCCTCATATACGGCGGTTGGGGCATCGCTCAGGGAATCAGTTGGCTTTATAAAGAAGGCGCAAAGCCCCGTTATGTTCCCGAAGAGGGCGACAATCCCACGCCTCCCACTGATAATGCAGGCGGAGGTCATGGAGGCGGAGGAGGTCACGGCGGGGGACACTGATCAGTGCAAAATACAGAGGCCTCGTCCCGTCCGGGAGGGGCCTTTTTTCGAAGCTGTGTTAGGCGTCAATCTCTCGTGAGCCACGAGAACAGCGCCCGCGCGTACCCGGGTTCCTCACGCTCCAGCCATCGTGTCACTGTTTCGAACCACACGAACTCCAGGCCCCGGGACTGACAGGCAGCCTCCACGCTTTCAGCGGCCGCTGATCGGGGACAGAAGAAGACACGCCGCGCGCTGTCGTCCGCCGGGAAGCGCACAAGTGCGTCCGCTTTTTTCCTGAGCGCATCGGGGTCGGTTGCGCACGTGACCTGATTGACGACGAGCCGCCTGCCGTCCTTTTCGGTTCCGAGCGCGTCGATGGTCTCTGTGGTCCTGCCGAACGGCAGGAGCAGGAACGACATCCCGCACTTCCGGCGAAGGTATTCCTGACACACCGTCTCCTGCATCGCGGGCGTGAGCAATTCCAGTGATTTCGGTATTGCCCGTCGCTCGACGACCGAAGCGAGCAGTCCGCCGATCTTCCGCCACCGGCACAGTGTTCCTTGGCGCAGCTTGGCGGCCAGCAGGAACTCGCGTTCGCCTCCGCGCACCCGCCTGCAGCGTGTCAGCTTGAGGCGCTTGAGCGCGATGTCTTTCCGATCACAGGCAATCACGCTGCCCGGTTGGACTTTTCCCACGAGCATGTTGCCCGTAGCCGGATAGTGCGCGCAGACGTAGCCACCTTCCTTTGCCAACTCATTGAACCGGCGCATCGCGTGCCTGGCGCTGCCGGCATACCGGCCCGGGTCCGCCGAGCGGATAGTTCCATAGTGCACGGCGATCTCGTGGTCGGCACAGAGCCGCCGTTGGATGTCGTCGTTCATGGTGTTGCTCCAGGCGGGATGCGTGCCGGATGACCAGTGGCGGATAAACCAGGAATCCATGATCGCAGTCTACCCGCCTGAAGTCGTTCGACGGATAGGGTTTACGGCTGACGCCTGTCTTTCTTTTCTTGTCGCGACAAGAAAAGAAACAAAAGAAG
>CAZFBZ010000094.1:0-2257 GCA_964517345.1 uncultured Candidatus Peribacteria bacterium
GGCGGACATACTCGGCGTGGTCGTTGTCCCTGATCCAGTCGATCACCTCGGGCGTCAGGTCTCCGAGCGGCCCTCGTGGAGGACATTCGGGGGGGAAGACGTATGGCGCCCCATCGGGCGTGATGACGAACGGGGTCGCCTTCGTGCTGGTATCAATTGTCTCGGTTGCGCTGACGGCGACGACCGCCCCCTCCGCGTGGTGCTTCTTCTTTGCCATTGTGTGGTTCAGTTTGTGGTTTGTGGTTCGGGAGGAACCGGGCTGATTGCCCCGAACCTCCAAAGCATCGCGATGACCTCGGCCTGCCCGTGCTCGTGCTCAGTCATGCCGTCGTGGTGCATCATTGGGTGACGGGCGGCGCAGAGCTTCGAAAGCAAAGCCTTGCCTTCTCCTGTCCCAAAGACCTTCTGGCACAGATGGCGCAGCGCCTCGGCGTCCTCGGGTTTCTTGATGAGCCTGGCCTCAAACGTCATGACAGCGAGAGAGCCAGCGCCTTCGCCTTGAGCGCATTCACAACGGTGTCGGCCGCGAAGTCCGAGAACGTGCGCAGGTTGACCTGCTCGCCGTTGGTCCCGAGTATGAGCCCGAGCCGCAGCCGAGTCCCGGCGACGACTGCCTTGAACTCCAGCGCGAGCGGTCCACCGCTGTTTGCGATGCAAGCCTTGATGCCCTCGCGGACGGCGCGCTTGTTGAAGAGTTCACCGCGGACCTCGACGCGCCGGAGCGGCGGCACGTCCTCGACGACGCATTTGTTTTCCTCGTCAAACCTGAAGAGATTGATGATCATGGCGCGGAAAGCAGATCGCCTTGTTGCGGGATGAGCCCCGAACTCGCCAGCTTCGAAGCGGAGTCGGCCATCTGTTTGGCCTGTTCCATCTGCCGCGCCTGCTCCTGGGCCTGGGCCCGTGCCATGCGGGTCTTCATGACATCCTCCTCGTCGGGAATCCATTCGACTGGAAGCCCGTCGTCCATGCTGGAATCGCGGAAGGCGCGGTCGAAGTTGAGGTTGTCGGACACGTTCGCGCCGGACGGGAAGGCGGACATCTGGCCGGCGCGGGCAATCGCGTTGTTCAGCGCGTAGTTGCGCACCGACTTCAGCGCGAGCGCCAGCCTGCTGGTGTATTGGATTTGCGGGTCACCGATGGCGTAGCGCCCCTGAGCGTTGACATACACAGCCTCGGGAGGAGGGGGAGGGAACACGCCCTGGCGCAGCAGGAGCGAGAACACGCGCGTGAGGATCGGCGTGTAAAGCTCGGTGGTCAGGAGGGTGAACGTCGGGCTGAAGAGCTCGATCTTTTCAAGCTCACGAGCGTTCACCTCAGCCGCGGTCATCTGCTTGGTGATCGCGGACCACTGCTGGAATAGTTCCACATGGAACGCCTTGTTGATGCAGTCCTGCCGGAACTTGACCCGGTCCATTCCCACGTCGTAGCGGCCCTGCGTCATCCACTCGCGCGGGACGCGTGTCGGGTCTTTGAAGAACGTCTGGCCGTTCGCGCGCAGGTCAACCTCTCCCTCCATGTCGTCTGGCAGAAGCATACGCGGGAACGCGGCGACCTCGGCTAGGGTGTCGAGGTTGCGCTGAAGGTCGTTGAGTTGCCTCGCGTCAGGAAGCGCCTGCCACGCTGGGCAGAAGCCGTAAGCGGAATCGCCCCAGCGCAGATAGCGCGACCCGAACGAGCACATTTCGGAGTAGCCCGAGTTGCGCACGATGGTGCGCGATTCAACGTGAATGTGAAGGCTGGCAATCGGCATGTTCTTGCCGTCGAGCTTCACATGGTCGCGCTCCGAATCCTCGCGCGGGTAGACGACATGGACGAACTTCTGCTTGTCGGCCTCGGCATCCCCGCCGCCGGTTTCAAGTGCCTTGCGCATTTCCTCGGGCAGCTTGTCGGCGCCATATTCCTGCGCGGCCTCCCTCGCGTTCAGGTTGCGCTCGCGGAAGATCGTGTCGGCCTTCCCGTTCGCGCCGTTCATGAGCGCGAACGTGCCAGTGTCGGCCGTGTGGAAATTCAGCGGATGATCGTCGCCGGCGTCGGCGTGGAAGCACGCCGTCCCGAAGGCTCCGCGGTCGAGATAAAGCTCATGCAGTTGCGTGTAAAAATTCGACGTGGCAAGAGCGAGGTGCGAAATCTCAGTGCATTTGTCGAACCACTTCTTGACCCTGTCGGAGACCTGGAACCCCGGCGCCTCGTATTTGAACCACGGCGACTGCGCAGGCGTGAGCCTCGCCATGCATCCGGAGGCCAGCACCATGTT
>CAZFBZ010000095.1:0-2242 GCA_964517345.1 uncultured Candidatus Peribacteria bacterium
ACCGTGTGCGTGACATCCTCGCCCTCCACGCCGTTGCCGCGCGTCACCGCCCGCGCGTACCGGTACGTCGTCCCCGACTCATGCTGGTAGAGCAGTGAGATATTCAGCCCGTCGATCTTCAGTTCCGCGAGGATCGGGAACGTCGCGTCGGGCTTGCCGAGGAACCTCCGCACCAGATCCTGCCATTCCTCCAGATCCTCCGGCGAGAACGCGTCGGTCAGCGATTCCTTCGGCGTCAGATGACGGATCTTGGGCAGACGCCCGTCCAGCGGCACACCGACGCGCTGGGTGGGGGAGTCGGGCGAGATCAGATCGGGGAATTCCTTCTCCAGCGCGATCAGTTCCTGCTTGAGCGCGTCGCGGACGTCCTCCGACACGTCATTCCGGTCATCCAGAAAATACGCGCGATTCACGCGCCAGATCTCATCGCGGAGCTTCGCGATGCGTTCGGCGGCTTTCGTGCGGTCCATGGCCATATCCTAGCCGCGTCGTCAGCGGGTGTCATCGGCAGGGATGCTCGCTAGACTGCCTGCGTGACGCCCAAGCGTGTTCTCTGCCACCTGGCGATTCTCGGATACCTTCTGTTCACGTTTGCGGGCTTTACGCTGACGATGACCAAGCTGCTGATCCCGCTGCCGTACTTCTTCGTGCAATGGAGCTACGGGATGATGGCGCCCTACCAGGGCGATACGCCGTGGAACGGGGATCTCGTCGTCGAGGGCGAGCTGCCCGACGGCACGACGCAGATCGTCTCGCTCGATCCCTACATGCCGTATCTCTTCGGTGAGGCGAACGCGCGGCGGTTCCTGCGCATCTACCGTCCGCTCGGTTGGGAGGTGCAACGCTGGAAGTTCACCGAGTTCGGCCTGATGCTTCTGGACCGCGAGCGCGCGGCGGGACGGCCGTACACGGTGCTGCATCTCTACTTCGACCGCTGGCCGCGTTCCAACGGCGGCTTCGAATTCCTGCATCAGCCGCTCTTCACCGAACGCGAGTTCATCACCGACGTCCGATGACACCAGTCACTTCCTCCGCCGGCACGTTCCGCCAGCGCCTCCGGAGCGCCTGGACCGCGTGGGACACCTTCTGGTGCCGCGAGTGCCCGCCGCACCTGCTGGCGGCGTTCAGGATCATCTTCGGCGCGTTTCTCCTCTTCTATTGGGCGCTCAAGATCCCCTACGTCGCAATGTTCTTCTCCGATCAGGGCATCCATCAGCCCGCGATCTGGCCGCTGGCCCCGCTCGGTTTCCTCTTTGCTCCGCCGCCCCTGTGGGCCGCCTGGATTCTCTACGGCTCGCTGCTGTTCTCGCTCTTTTGCTTCACGCTCGGGGCGTGGACGCGGGGGAGTGCGATCATCGCGTTCGTCCTCTATGCCTACTACTGGATTCTCACGCTGCATCAGTTCGGCACGTCGTTTGATCGGTTGTTTCTCTTCACGATGCTGGTGCTCTGTTTCAGCGGATGCGGCGAGACGTTCTCGCTCGATATGCGACTCAGGCGGGGATCGTGGACCGCGTGGCGGCCCATCAGCATCCTGCCGCAGCGCCTGCTCGCGGTGCAGATAGCAGTCACGTACCTGGGAGTCGGTTGGCAGAAGCTCGGCCTGCCCGACTGGCAATCCGGCGAGGTGCTGGCGGTCGGCTTCGTCGGACGCTGGGCGACGCCTCCCGCCTGGTGGGTGGCACGGCTCAATCTGCCGATGTGGGTCTACGACCGCATGGTCGACATCGTGAAATATTTCGAATTCCTGATGCCCATCGGCCTGTGGATCCCGCGGTGGCAGTGGTGGTTCTTCGCGGGTGGGGCGATCTTCCACACGGTCATCACAATCTTCCTCGGAATCTGGTGGTTCCAGGCGCTGATTCCCGCCTACGTGCTCTTCCTGCGACCCGAGGACGTCCATGCGTTCCTCCGGCGCGTCTCCCGCGGGCGCATCACCTGAGCGCGGTTGGGTACTCTTGGCTTGCTGCTGTCAATTCCAATGCGTTGCATTCGGGCTCTCTTCGCTAAAGAGTACGCCCGACATGCCCGTCCCGACCGACATCCGCAGCCAGCTTACGAAGATCGACGAGGAGATCATTGATCTTCTCGCCGAGCGCGCGGCCATTTGCCAGAAGGCTCTGGAGGAAGACGAAGAGGCGTTCAGCCCCGAGTCGCAGGCCGAGATCGTCGCCGACTGGGAAGCCGCTGGCGACGAGAAAGGCCTGAGCATGCCGACGATGGGCGCGCTCTGCAAACAGGT
>CAZFBZ010000096.1:0-2210 GCA_964517345.1 uncultured Candidatus Peribacteria bacterium
CCGTCCATCTGGGCGGCGCCCGTGATCATGTTCTTGACGTAGTCGGCGTGACCCGGACAGTCGACGTGGGCGTAGTGGCGCTTCTCGGATTCGTACTCGACGTGAGCGGTGTTGATGGTGATACCGCGCTCGCGCTCCTCGGGGGCGTTGTCGATCATCGAGTAATCTTTCTTCTCTCCCTCGGGCGAGAAGTTCATCGATAGAGCGGCCGTGAGGGTCGTCTTGCCATGGTCGACGTGACCGATGGTTCCGACGTTCACGTGCGTCTTCGAGCGATCAAATTTCTTGGCGTCTGCCATACGAAAGGGAGGGAAAAGGGGGAGTGGAATAGGCGCTAAATCTCAAAGTCACGATGCCTCGTTAGCTGGGGCAGTTTAGGGAAGAGCCTGCTGGCTCGTCAATAGCAGTAGACACGCAATCAACACGGTACTTTTACGCTTCCACGCGCTCCGGAACTTCCTCCCCCAGCCACCCCGCAGGGTCGGCGTTTTCCATGGTCTGCTCTTCTTCCCGCAGCAGAGAGCGGATCTGGTTCATGGTGATGATGCCCCGGCGGGTGCAGGCTTCCAGCACCGTCGTCCAGGCCATCACCCAGAACTTGCGTGCGGAGGCTTTCGCGGGCGGACAGATCAGGCGGGAGATATCGCGATTGGTCCGCAGCAGCGAAAACGCCTGGTCGCGGTCCGGCTGGGCCGAGGAGGCGATCTCAACACATAGACCGATGTCCCACGGGTGATGCGCGTCGGAACCGACCGCCACGAAGCCGGCTGTGCCGCTGGGCAGGCGGTGCGCCGAGGGGCGGCTGCACTCCTGTAAATTCTTGCGGAGCCGTCCGGTGATATGCCTCAGCAACAGGCCGCGTTCCATCATGCGTTCCGTATTCAGGAAGCAGCCGTTCACCGCTTCGTAACCCGGCATCGTCCGGAGGAAGGCGCACATGTCTTCATCGGTCGTGTACATCTCCTTCAGCGGATTTTTGATGAGGTACGGATGCGGGATGAAGTACTCCAGATCCGATGCGTCGAGGTAGGCGAGCATCTCCTGCAGGCTCATGCTGAACGGCTCAAGGAGGCGGGGATGACGGTCGTACCAGTCGTCGCGGGCGAACGCGATCACGTCGACGCCGAGGCCTTCTTTGGTCACCAGTTCGGCACCCGGAAAGACATGCGTGCGTGCATTTGCCGGCTTGGCTTTGACGAGACGGCGGTATGCCGCGGGGGCGTTCTTGAACGTGTGCTCAGCACAAATCACCGCGTCCAGCTGGTGTTTGCGGAAGGCCGCCCAGATGTGCCGGAGGCGCTTGCGCGCGTACTTCGCCTGAAGGTTCGGATGGAAATGGTAGTCCGCTTTCATGGAGGATTTTGACGTCGTCCGATCATACCAGCCGGTGCCCGGACGGGAAGAAAATCCCCGTATATGTTCTTTTTTTGTGTTCATTCTTTATCTTTTAAAACAGTCACAATATATGTTCAATTTTTGTGAACAGTACTAGGCGCTTTGCGTGTGCCTGTTCTACACTGGCGCACCGTATGCAGCGCACACAGCGCATCGGCCTCTTCACACAGGAAATTTGGGCGTGGTACGACCGCCACAAGCGCGTCCTGCCGTGGCGCGATCTCGATGTGGCCGACGACACACAGCGCGCGTACATGATTCTCGTCTCCGAAGTGATGCTGCAGCAGACGCAGGTCCCGCGTGTCATCATCATCTTCAAAAATTTTCTGCAGCGCTTCCCGACGCTCGCGTCACTCGCCGAAGCATCCAATAAAGACGTGATCCTCGCGTGGCGTGGCATGGGCTACAACTCGCGCGCGCTGCGCCTGCGCGATGCCGCCCGCACGACCCTCACGGAGTTTGGCGGTGTGTTCCCGCATGACACCGACGCGTTGCTCTCCATCAAGGGCATCGGATCCTACACGGCCGCAGCCGTGCGCAACTTTGCCTTCGGCATTCCGACACCGTGCATCGATACGAACATCCGGCGCATCCTCCATCGTGTGTTCATCGGCCCCGAGAACCCGGACGGCACGTGGCCGACGGATGATGAGCTATTGCTGAAACTGGCGTCCGAGGTGCTGGAAGCCGCGCTCGAAAGCGGCCGCACCACCGCCGACTGGCATGCCGCGCTCATGGACTTCGGTTCACTCGTCTGCACCAAGAGAAATCCGCGCTGGGACGTCTGTCCACTGACGGCCGCGGGCATCATGAAG
>CAZFBZ010000097.1:0-2194 GCA_964517345.1 uncultured Candidatus Peribacteria bacterium
TGGCCGAAGTCGACCAAGCCGCGACGTCGTCCGGCGCGTGGCGCCGCAGCACCCTGCGCCGCGACATCGGGTATCACACCCCGTTGCCGGCGAACCTGCGGAGGGGATTGTGATCAGCACCGGAACCGCTAGCAACGCGGCACGACCGGCGCTAGACGTGACGCACGACGATCTGCTGGCCGCGGCGAAGCAGCTATATCTGCTCTACGAATCGGCCCAGTGGTACACGGTGGAGGTTGCGTCCGCGATCCTCAATCGCGGCACACCGGTCGCAGAAATGACGGTCGCGGACCTGCTAACCATTGTCAGACAAACGTCGCGCGAGCTTGGATTGCCTGTGACGGAGGTTGCGCTGTGATGGACACCGCCGCTCAGCAGCTCGCCGGAATCATCGGCCTGCCGACCAAGATCACCACGCCCAATGGCCTCATCGTCGCCCTGCGCGATTTCAGCATCCGCACCGAGGGCTCCAGGGTGCTGCGCGTGACCGCCGAGTACGGGTGCTATGCGCGCTGGCCGGTAGAGGCTCGGTTCCTTCCAGTCATCAAGCACTACACCCTCGTGGAGGACAAGGGATGAATCTTCCTCACCACCGCCATCCGCCCGGCCGGGACCTCGAGTGGATCCTGCCGATCCTCATCGTGTTCAGCGCGGCCGACGTCGTCCTCGTGTTGTGGTTCTTTCTGCGGAGGGCTTTCTGATGCTGAACCGTCCGTTGTTCCTTCGCGGCCTGCGCGGCTTTTCGTTCCGCTTTGAGGTCAACCCCGTCGAAGTGATCGGCACCGTCGTGCTGCTCGCGATGATGCTGGCCATCGGCATCACGATGGCCCTCGCGGGACAGCGCCAGGTAGTCGACTGTTCGCCACCGTCCGAGCGCCAGGTGCTGGTGTGGGCCTGGACCACCGACGGCGCCCCGAGCTGCCAGTACATCGACCGCACGCACGTCCCCGAGACGCGGAGTCGGTCCACCAAGAGAACGTGAGGTTATGCGTGGAGGGCTCGCTGGCGTGTGGCGCGTGTGCAAAAGCGAGTCGCCATTGCGCGTGCATCGACCACCAGGGCATTCCGACCCAACAGCGCCAGCGGGCCAAGTGTTGAGAACCCGCCGCATGCCGGGGGGCGATATCCCCGGACCCACCGCTCCGCTGCCGCTCGAGGAACGCCAAGAGGCCGACATGTACACGGCCTACAGGGCGAGCGGCTTGCGGTCGTGGGGCAGGCGATACGAGGACGCGCTCAGAGATCCGGCGCTGTCGATCTGCCTCAAGAACCTGGCCACGGCCATCAACCGGAGGAGGGCGATCGCCCGTGAAACTTGAGACTCTTGCCACGCTCACGCACATCAACGTCCGCAAGGGGAAGAAGGCACAGCAGGAGGCATCCGCACCATGAAGCTGCAAGTCAACACCAGCGGCGCATGGAAGAACGTCATGGAGTTCGAAGCGCCTGACGTCGATATCGTCACCGCCCAGGTCACCGCGCTGAGTCTTCTGGCCAGCGAACGCCCCAGATTCCGAGTGAGCCTCGATAGCCGCAGTGCCTGGGCGACGATGGAGAACGACGGGAAGTGGAGACGGAGCGCATTGCATGGAGTCGCCGATGAAACGGACTGAAGAAGCGCTGGAGATCCTGTCCAAGCATCACCCCGAACCGATGACCGCGCGCGAGGTATACGACGAGAGCAATCTGTTTGAAGGCGTTGCGGAATCGTGCTGGGCAATCAACACGCTGGTGAAGTCCGGGAAGGTGCGCCCAGTCGGCGAGAAGCCACAAGCGAAAGGTCCAAAGCGGATCAGCTACGGCCTGGCCGACAAGGGCGCGAAGAACGCCCCCAAGGCTCCGGCACCAATGACGCAGGAGCCGGAGCCGCCGGCGAAGACCGTGACGACAGCGCCGGCGAGAGAAGAACGGATCTTGACCCCGTTCGTGAAGCCAGCTCCAGTGCCGGCGACCATCAATGCCGCCGAACCCGTCATCACGCCGAAGGCCTCGGAGATCGGCCTGGCGGCCGCCGATGCAGCCCTGGATCTATCGATCGACGAGCACGGGTGGCTGCGACTCGGGCCGGCGTTGCTGACCCCTGCGCAGACTTCTCAGCTGGGCCGTTTCCTGTCGAACGTGCGCGGCGTGTGGGAAAACTTTGCGGCATGACCATGCAGCTCGGCATCATGTTTTTCGGCCTGGCCGCGATCGC
>CAZFBZ010000098.1:0-2149 GCA_964517345.1 uncultured Candidatus Peribacteria bacterium
TTGTCCTTCTTGTCGGCCTCCAGCATGAATTCCTGCGCCTGCTCGACGAAGTCTTCCTCGTACTTGGACGTGCCGACATCGAACCCGCGCGCGGCGATGAACGTGTTGGCAATGCAGCCGCCAAGCAGAATGTCGTCTCCCTTGCCGAGGAAATGCTCAATCACCGGAACCTTCGTTTCCATCTTGGCACCGCTGATGATGAGCACGAGCGGCTTTTTGGGCTTGTCGATAACTTTGGAGAGGTTCTCGATTTCCTTCTGCAGCTGCAGGCCCGCATAGGCGGGCAGGAGCTTCGCGAGCGCGACCATGCTGGCGTGATTGCGATGGCAATTGGTGAAGGCATCGTTCACGTACACGTCACCGAGCTTCGCGAGTTCTTTGGCGAGCGCGGGATCGTTTTTCTCCTCACCGGGCTCGTACCGGAGGTTCTCCAAAAAGAGCACCTGACCGGGCTTGAGCGCCTTGGCCGCCTTTTCGGCCGCCGGGCCCACGCACGAATCCGCCCACGCGACATCGGTCTTCAGAAGTTTCTCCAGGATCGGCACGATGGCCTTCTGCGTGAATTCCGGCAGCGGCTTGCCCTTGGGACGTCCCTGATGCGACAGAATCACGAGCGAGGCCTTCTGCTTGAGGATGTACTTCATCGTGGGCACCAATGCTTCGATACGCTCGGTATCCATGACTTTTCCATTCTCGATCGAGACGTCAAAACCGGCGCGGAGCAGCACGCGCTTTCCCGCAAGATCGGCCATGTCCAGAGTGCGATAGGTGGGCATGGCTGACAGTGTAAACGACCGCGCCGGGATTCCCAAATGACGCTATGATGACGCCGTGCCGCTCGATACGCCGCTGTTCGTCCTTCCCCTCGCCGCGCTCCTCGTGTGCGTCCTTCTGCACGCGCTCGCGCTGCGCCTCTTCCCGCGATGGGGACTGCTGGACTTCCCCGAACGCTATGGCCTGACGCGCCCGCGGATCCCGTACCCGACCGGCGTGATTCCCATCCTGGTCTTCTGCGTGTTTCTGCCCGTCCTGCAGCCGCTCACTCTGGAATCCATCGCGATCCTCGGCGCGGTGCTGATTCTCGGCGCCTTCTGCCTGATCGATGACCGCCATCCCCTGCCACCGCTACTGCGTTTCGCGGTGCAAATCGGCGTCGCCGTGCTGCTCGTCGCCTGCGGAGTGCGGATCGAGGCGGTGACCAATCCCCTCCCCTGGTTCCTGCCCGGCGCCACGTTGAATCTCGATTCTGGCCTGTTTTTTGCATTCAGCGTCGGTTTTACCATCATTTGGCTCGTCCTGACGGTCAACGCGCTCAACTGGTTCGACGGCATTCCGGGGCAGGTCAGCACCATCTCGACGATCGGCTTTCTAACGATCGCGGGACTGTCACTGAGTGACCGGGTGAACCAGCCCGTGCTCGCGCTCATCGCCTTCACGCTCGCGGCGATCAGCGGCGCGTGCCTCCTTTTTGATTTTCCGCCCGCGCGTGTGCTCATGGGCGACACCGGCGCGATGTTCTTCGGACTGATGATCGGCATATTGACGATCTTTTCGGGCGGCAAAGTCGCCACCGCATTCCTGGTCCTCGGCGTCCCGCTGGTGGATTTTGTCTTCGTCATCGCGCGGCGCCTGCGCAGAGGCCAGTCGATCATCCGCGGCAACGCGCAGGATCAGCACCTGCATCACCGCCTGCTGCGACGCGGCTGGACCCCGCGGCAGGTCATCGTCTTCACCGCCGTGATCGGCTCGTCCTTCGGCGTCATCGCACTGTTCCTCAGCACGCGCGGCAAGATCATCGCGGCACTGTTCCTGCTCGCGTTGATGCTCTGTATGTCCTTCTATTCCGCTCCCAAAAAGCAGTGATGTACCACGTGATCATCTACGTGCCCGTGACACACGCCGACGTCGTGCGAACGGCATTGTCCGACGCGGGCGCGGGCAAGATCGGCCTCTACGACAGTTGTTCGTTTTCCAGCCATGGGGTCGGACGGTTCCGTCCGCTGAAGGGCTCAAACCCCGCAATCGGCGAGGAGGGAAAGATGGAGACCGTCGATGAAGAGCGCATCGAAGCCGTGATCCCTGAAGACGTGGATCCGAAAAAAGTCCTGAAGGCCGTGTGTGCCGTGCATCCGTATGAAGAGCCGGCGAT
>CAZFBZ010000099.1:0-2098 GCA_964517345.1 uncultured Candidatus Peribacteria bacterium
AGCACGCCGACACTGTGGGCGACCAGGGCGACATCATGCTGCTGGATTTGAGCCAGTATCTGATGATCGACAAGGGCGGCATGGAAGCGGCACAGTCTATCCATGTGCGGTTCATCTACGGCGAGAATACCTTCCGGTTCATGCTGCGCACTGACGGCCAACCGGTCTGGAATTCGCCACTGACCCTGTTCAACAGCAGCACCACGGTCAGCCCGTTCGTGCTTCTGGATGCACGGGCATAGGAGGATACGATGGGAAATCTTAACACAATCTCTGATCTGCATTTCGTCAAGGGGCTTGACCCCGTGGCGGATGCGTTCTCCGGTACCGTGTACTCGGACATCATCGAAGTCGGCGGCCAAGGGATCGCGTTCCTGGTTTACAAGGGCGTAGGCGCGACTGGCACGTCAACCTTGACCGTCGAGGCTTGCGACGATGTAAGCGCCAGCAACAGCGCCGCCGTGGTGTTCTGGTACAAGCGCATCGCGACCACCGACGCCGGCTGGACTGCCGCAACGACAAGCGGCTTTACGACCACGGCGGGCAGTAGCGACATGTACCTGATCGCCGCGCCGAAAGACGCATTCGCCAGCACCGGCTACAAGTACGGTCGGCTGAAGGCTGCCGAGAGCGTAGACTCGCCCGTGCTTGGCGGCATCGTCGCAATCGTCTACGGCCTGCGCTATGGGCCGCAGCCGGCCAGCCTGATCGACTAGGAGGCACCAATAATGGCAGTGTACAACACTACTACCGCCGCGGCGCTGACTGGTACGATCCTCGGCACGCGGGTAGACCGGGCCGCGGCGACCCTGCCGGCGACAACGCAAACGCCGTATTTTTCTGTGTACGGCGGGCGCTGCGCGGTGACGATGCTGCTTGGCGAGGTGACGACCGTTGTCCAGACCCAGGCGTGCAACATGTCCTGGGAGAGCGACCCGGCGACCGGCACGACAAACGCCATGTGCGCTGTGCTGGACGGCACCGCGATGGAAGCCGGCACGCTGCTGAGTATCACCGGCACTGTGGGCGATGCGATGCTCAAGGGCAGTTCTGGCGCGGTCAAGGGCCAGCTTGCCCCGGTCATTGTGGCCGTTGGCGACCTGGAATTCAAGACTTCCGCGACCAACACCGGCGCGACCAAGTGGTCGCTGTGGTACATCCCGCTGGATGACGGCGCATACATCGCCGCTGTGTAGTTCAAACTGCCTTGTCCCGGTTGATGAGGTCAACCGGGACAAGGCTTCCTAGGCAGAAGCAAATGGCACTCGTAACCGACCGCTGGTATTGCACACTGGACGACCTCAAAGCGGAGCTTGGCGAGACCGGCACGGCCAACGACGCCCGCCTGGGGCGTTACGTCGCGCAGGCGTCCAAATCCATCGAGGCGTTCACAGGGCGCACGTTCTACCCGGTGACGGCGACCAAGTACTTCGACGCGCCGCGGGATGGGTGCAGCCTGTTCCTGGCTTACGAGGATCTGCTTACGCTGACGACGTTGACGGATGACGCGGGCGTTATCACCAGCGCGAATTACTGGCTGTATCCGCTCAACATGACACCGAAGCACAGCATCGTGCTGGACACCGGCTCCCTGGGGCGCTGTTTCGAGTATGACGACCCACAGCGGGCAATCTCGATTGCGGGGCAGTGGGGTTACTGTGACGACTACCAATCGACCGGACTTACCCTCGGTGCGGCAGTATCGTCTACCACCGAAACGGTGGTTGTCCTGAGCGGTAGCGGTGCGCAGGTTGGCATGATGCTGCTGATTGACGCTGAGGCTGTCCACGTTTCGGCGGTGTCTGGCAACGTGGCAACGGTTCAACGGGGCGCACTTGGCACAACCGCGTCAACGCATCTGGTATCGACGGCAGTCTATCGGTACATCGCCCCGCTCGACGTAATGCTGGCTTGCGTCGAAATAGCATCCTACGTCAACAACACGCGCACGGCGGGCGGCGTCAAATCCGAAACGATTGGTGGCGAGTACAAAATCGAGTACGGCTCTCAGGACATGACCGTCAATGCCAAGATGGTGCTGACGGCGTACCAGAGGATCGGACTGTGACCCGGCCGCATAGAGACGTTAGCGGAAGCG
>CAZFBZ010000100.1:0-1839 GCA_964517345.1 uncultured Candidatus Peribacteria bacterium
TATTTGAAAAAAAGTCAGGATAGTTTGTAACACTACTACAGCTCAGCCGTTATCATTTGGTCATGCAGAAGACCGCAAGCCACCGGCAAGTCGCGTCCTTCGTCTGGCGCTACATGCGCCGGCATCTGCCGACGCTTCTGGCGATGGTGGTGCTGCTGCTCGTGGGCACCGCCGCCGCGCTCGCGCAGCCTTTCTTCTACAAAGAGGCCATCGATGCGATCGCCAAAGCCGGCATCCCCGACGATGCCGTCTACGTCCGGGCAGTGCTGCTGGTGCTGCAGGGCGTGGCGTGCGCATTCCTCTACTTCGTGTGCGAGCAGGGAGCCTCCATCATGCTCGGTTGGGTGGAGTCCCGGATGCTGCCCCGCATGGACGCCGACATGTTCGCCAAGGTGCAGCTCCTCTCAACGGATTTCCACGTGAACGCGTTCGCGGGCGCCACCGCGCGCAAGATCCGCCGCGGCGTGGACGCCGTGGAGACGATCATGGACCGCATCTGGTTCAGCTTCCTGCCGGCCATCACGCTCGCCATCGGCCTTGCCATCGTGCTCTTCGCCTACGCGCCGGCGGTGGGCATCGTAATGCTGCTGGGCATGGCCCTGTACGCCGCGCTCTCAATCACGCTCAACCTGTTACTCTCCCGGCTCTACAGCTGGGTCGACGAACACGACACGAAGATCAACGCGAACGTGGTCGATACGCTCACGGGCAACTCTCTGGTCAAATCGTTCGGCACCGAGCACCGCGAGGAGGAGCGTCACGGCGAATTCCTGAAGGAGTGGCAACGCCGCATCTGGAAGACCTGGCGTCTCTCCAGTTGCGTGATGCTCAGCCAGTTTTTGTTCCTGCTGCTCATCGAAGGCGCGGTGCTCATCGTCGCATTGTGGCTGTGGCGCCAGGGAACATTCACGCCTGGCGGCTTCATCGTCGTCACCTTCTACGTCGGACAACTGTGGGCGAGGCTGATGGAAATCGGCCGCAACCTGCGCGACTACCTGCGCAACATGGCCCACTGCGAGGAGATGGTCGCACTCTCGCTGCGCCCTCAGCTCGTCACAGACCGCCCCGGAGCGAAGAACCTCAAGATCGGGAAGGGGGCGATTGATTTTGACGCCGTGCGCTTCCGCTACGAGACCGCCGCCAACCCCGTCTTCGATGATTTCTCGGTATCGATCAAGCCGGGCGAGAAGATCGCCCTCGTCGGTCACTCCGGCGGCGGCAAGAGCACGTTCGTGAAACTGCTCTTCCGGTTCTACGACATCGAGGCCGGGCAGATCCGCATCGACGGACAGGACATCGCGGGCGTGACGCAGGCCAGCCTGCGCGAAGCCATCGGCCTGGTGCCGCAGGATCCCCTTCTCTTCCATCGGACGATCGCCGAGAACATCTCCTACGGCAAACCCGGAACGAGTATGGCCGAGATCGAACGCGCCGCGACACTGGCCCATGCCCACGAGTTTATCGAGAAACTGCCCCGACGTTATGAGACGCTCGTCGGAGAGCGCGGTGTAAAGCTGTCCGGCGGTGAGCGTCAGCGCGTCGCCCTCGCTCGCGCAATCCTCGCGGACCGTCCGATCCTCGTGCTCGACGAGGCCACCAGCAGCCTGGACTCGCTCTCGGAGACGTACATCCAGCAGGGTCTGGAGTACCTCATGGGCAGCCGCACCTCGATCGTCATCGCCCACCGCCTCTCCACCATCAAGCGCGTGGACCGCATCCTCGTCATCGAAGGAGGACGTATCGTGGAGCAGGGCTCGCACGCCGAACTGCTGGCCAAGGATGGCGGCATGTACCGCCAGCTGTATGAGCTGCAGGCAGGAGGGTTTATCGGGGAGTGAG
>CAZFBZ010000101.1:0-1814 GCA_964517345.1 uncultured Candidatus Peribacteria bacterium
CTGCGGAGGCTGCGCTTGCGAACCGGACACCGCTCCTTCCCGAGAACATGTATTCAGGACTGGAGCGCGGCGAGCAGAGGCTTGCGGCCGGGGTTGAGCATTTGGGCGGGGTGATGGGAGTTCTGGCCATCCGCCAGCAGGAGGCGCAGAACTACATCGACGTGTCCCGCGCCGACAACGCCATGCAGGAAGCGTATGCCGCGCACGTCGCCTCGCGCCAGACGATGGACCCGCGCGAGTGGTCGGCCGATCTGCAAAAGCGCCTTCAACCACTGCGGGGCACCTTGCTCGGGAACGAGACCGTGTCGCCGGCTGCGCGCGAGCGGATCGCGGAGCGGTTCAACCACTTCGCGACCATGCGGGAGATCGAGACCCAGGCTCAAGTCACCGGGGCGGTGGCGCAGGACGCGCGCGGAGTGATCGAGGCGAACGTCCTGCGGCACATCGACGCCAGCAATCTGGAGGGCGTGAAGGATGAACTTGCGAAGGGCGTGGCGCTCCATGTGATCGCGCCCGGCCAGGAGGCCGTCGAAGTGGTGAAGGCCGACCAGCAAATCCGCGCTCGCAGGGTGGACGAACTTGAGGCGGAAGCCAAGACGGTCGCGGCCGACCCGAACGGCCAGCCAGGGCCCGTGTTCCAGAAGATCGACGCTTTCGTGGCGTCCGGCGACCTCCCGCCGAAGCGCGCCGAACTGATGAAGCAGGGTCTCGCTTTTGGAGATCAACTCAAGCAGACCAGAAACCTCGCTGCGGTTGACCCGTTCGGCACGCGGGACGGGCTCACGCAGACCGACAAGAACGGCAAATACGTCGTGCATCCCGAATGGTCGCCGGACCAACGGGCGCAACACGTCGACATCGCGGATTCGGTCATCGCGGACTGGGACAGGCGTGGCACGGCGTTCGTGAACAACAGCCTGGCCGAGGGGCGCTTCCACAACGGGAACGAAATCCGCGAAACCATGAAGGGCAAGGTTTCGCCCGCAGTGCTTGAGGTGCTCGCCGCAAAGGCTGACGGCCTTGTGCTCAACGAAAACGCCTACGCCGATTTTGTTGACAAGCTCAACAGCGTCAACGTCGCGGCCGACACCGACAAGACCTCCTCGAAATACCTGCTGGAGCGCACGAAGCTTGAGACCGCCGCCTCGACGTTCCCGCCTGCTGCCGAGAAGAATCTCAAGGCGATGATTGCCGAGCGATACGACGCGGTGAATCAGGAGGTGGAGGAGGCTTCCAAGGCCGGCGTGAAACTCATCAACGAGATGTTCCAGACGGGGCAGTTCGGGGCGAACAAGGTGCCGATCCTTGACCCGAAGACAGGGCTTCCGCTGGTGACCAAGACCGAGAAATACGTCATTCCGAAAGAGGTCGGGTGGATTTGGAAACGACCCGGCACGGCCGAGGATGCCGTGAAGCGGCCATATCTGTCGCCCGTGACCAAAGA
Organism: uncultured Candidatus Peribacteria bacterium; assembly: GCA_964517345.1. Classification (GTDB taxonomy): domain Bacteria; phylum Patescibacteriota; class Gracilibacteria; order Peribacterales; family Peribacteraceae; genus DAISLF01. Next base: position 1,445 of record CAZFBZ010000101.1, read on the forward strand.
CGCATCGCAGGCCGAGCAGACAGCCGCTTTCGAGAAATACCAGGAGGCGCTGGCCACATTCCAGAAGTCGGTTCGCAAGCAGCAGATCACCGACCCGGCCGCGATCATCGAGGAGGTCAACAAGGCCACGGCGCAGGGGCGGCTGAAAATCTACCCGTCCGTGACGCCGTCGCTCACCGATCCGCGCGCGATCAATCCCGCGCTCAATCCGCTCGCGCCCGGCGGTCTGCCGACGAACGCCACGCCAGAGCAACTGCGGGCGCGCAATGACGAACTGATCCGCAAATACGCACCGCAATCGAAGTGACAGAAACGATCACAGACGAGGACGCGCTTGGCATCCAGCAGGAACTGGTGGCCACGCCGGACC
>CAZFBZ010000102.1:0-1756 GCA_964517345.1 uncultured Candidatus Peribacteria bacterium
TGGCAATTCGGCTATCCGATGATCCGGCGGTACGCGGGAAAAGTGCTGCCCGCGACGATGCAACACCGGTTCACCTACACCAGCCACATCAGCCTCCCGATGCCGGTCGCCAAGGCGCACCCGTTCCGCGAGGACGTCTCGCTCTATGGTTGGGAGGATATCGAATGGGGCATGCGCCTGCGCGATGCCGGAGTGCCGCTTGTCTATCAGCCGCTGGCGACGGCGCTGCACCATCATCGCCTGACGCTCGCCCAGTCGCTCCAGCGCATGGAGACGATCGGCGAGTCCGCAGTGCGTCTCGCGGAGCTGGTCCCCGCGCTCGACCGCCTGCCCCGAGGATTCAAGCGCATCGCCTACAAGATACTGGCCCTCCTGCCCACGCTGCGCGGACGTCATGCCGCCGCGTTCCTGCGCGGCATCCGGGCCGGTGAGCAGTCCGTTGTTGCACGGAGTTGAACGGCGCGTAAACTGAGGAACCATGACCCCCTCCACCTCGTCCGGACAGGACGGCGACGCAGCCCTGCTGCGCGAGAAAATGTTCGCCACCCTCGGCGGCTGGCTTACCGATGAGCATCAGCGTGTGCGCTGGGAACACTTCGTCGACCGCATGGGCGAGAAAGACATCGTGAAAATGCAGGGCGCGCTCGGCAAATGGAAGAGCACGTCGCCCGGCAAATCTCCGTCGTTGTCGGCGTACCTCAAATGGTACCGCACAGAGAAGGAGAAGCGCTCGGACCTGCTGGAGAGCATCCCCGCTGCCGACGCCGCGATGAAGACGCTGAAGAAACAGCTGAAGACATCTGTGATGCTCGCGGGCGATCCGCTCCCCTCCAAGGACATCGATCGCATCTGCAAGACCGAAGAGAGCCTCGCGGGCTATCTCATCAGTCTCTCCGTCGTGCAGCTGGAAACCTACAAGGAAGCGGTACGCCGCAATGACGCCGGTCTCTCCAAGAAGCAGCAAGATCTGCTTTTGAGACTCTTTTCGGAACTCCAGAAGGAGCGCTTCGAGTACGAGCAAGACTGGGCCCGCAAAGTCGGCCCGCTCGCCCAGGGCATCGCCACCGCCGTCGAACTGCAGAACAAGATCACCGCTCTCGAGGCCATCCAGGCCCAGTACGCTTCCCCCTCTTCCGATGCCCGCTCCTGATCAACTCGAGTCTGCCGAGGAATACGCCAACTATGAACGCTCCACCAATGAAGCGATCGCCGCCGCCGAGGTGATGATCCAGGCGGCGCAGAACGGCACACTCACGCCCCAACAGAAGGAAGAGCTGCCCCGCCTCGTCGGCAGACTCCGCCAGCGTCTCGCCGTGCAGATGGACTGGAACGGCCGCATCGCCCAGCTCGATATGGACGACGGCTCGTACGATAACGCCACGACGGACAACAAGCTGCGCATTCAGCTCGCGCGTCTGCGCAACCTCGATTACGAGGTCAACTCCATGTGGGGCACGCGCACGATCCGTAAAGTCTTCTCCTGGTTCGGCGAGGACATGCCCAACTGGATCAGCATCAAATTCCGACAGGTTGCCGACAGCGTGAAGCAGTTCCTCAAGGTTGGCGGCGTGGCCGCGGCCGGCGTGGGCGGCTACTACCTGGGCAGCTCCGTGTACGGCGTCCCCGGAGGAATCGTGGGCGCAGCGGCCGGCTCGCTGGGCGCGGCTCTCTACATGGGCCTGGGCGGAAGGCGGCGGCCCATCCCGCGGCTGGCCATTCCCTGATCCGAAAGACCCGCTTTTTCCGCACCGTCTAT
>CAZFBZ010000103.1:0-1626 GCA_964517345.1 uncultured Candidatus Peribacteria bacterium
AAATGCGTTCACACGGCCTTAAAGTCGACGCAGCCGAAGCGCGCCAGAAGGGGATTGATGCCCGTCTGGAGCGCATCCTCGGCGCTGGCGACAAGCTGCAGAAGACCCTGACGGTCATCGAGCTCTACAACATGTCGGCCCTCGATCCCGCCATGGTCCCGCAGGCTGATGCTGCCGTAAAAGATTTGCTCGGCTTTATGCCCGCGGAAGCGGACATCATTCCGGCACTCCGCAACAGGCGCATCGCCGAACTCGACGCTTTCCGTGCCGCGTTCAACAACAGCCATCCGGACTGGGAGGAAGCCGAAAAGATCATCCGTGCCATGGCCTACACCCTCACCGTGCCGCCGAGCCCCACGGGCGAGCGCCGTCCCGAGAACGCCGATCGCGGTGATCCCAACGCGCCGTTCATCGCCATGCGCGCATTCCTGGACCGCACCAAAGACAGCGGCGACGGCCGCACGCGCCATATCCGCGCGATCTGCGAAAAGCTCATGGCCAACCGTCCGCTGGAGCGCAAGCACGCTCAGGAGGCCTACGCGGAGATGCGCAAGCACCAGGAGCTGCCGTTCGCCAACGAGCTCGCTTCGATCCTTGTGGAATGGTGCGGCGAGAACCAGGCCTCATTCCGCGATCCGTCGGAGCCTCTGCGCCGGCCCAAGGAGCGCGCCCGCTATTCCCGCAGCCGCCAGGACGTGGCGCGCCAGATTATCCGGGCAATGCACGAGCTGATCCGCGTGAACAGCAGCAGGATCCGTCTCCAGTCGGGCTGGGCCTCCGTTGCCGACAAAGTGGAGGACGACGGCGGGCGTGACAGCCAGTACATCCTGGATCCGCAGATGGGCGGCGACCTGCAGGGAGATCTCCGCGGCCAGTCCAAGGATCGCGCGACAGGCGTGCGGACGTTCATTCGCGAGCTGGGCGAGGAGCACGACCTCAAGCCCGTCGACCTGCAGCGCGAGGCGGCTTCCGGCATCGTGCGGATGCTGCGCCTGTTCCTGAACGTGCTGGAGAAGGCCGCGGGCCAGGACGGCCAGAACACGCCCCAGAGTATTGAACTGCGCGAGATCGTGGAGCGCCTGGATCGCGGTCCCATGCAGAACCTCGACCGCGCCTACGACGCCCTGCTCGCGTATCTGGAGAACGAAAAGGCTTCGTCCCACGAGCGTGCCGCCGAGAACCGCCGCACGGCGAAGGAGCCGGGCATCGAGGCCGCTCGCGCTAAATACAACGAGAAGCGGCTCACGCGTGAATTCGTCATCGAGATTCTCTCGCGTCTTGATACGCTGACTCCGGAAGAACAGCTTGGCCTGCGCCTTGCGCTCGAGGACCAGCGCCAGGACGCTGTGGGGCCGTTCCTCACCGAAGAGTTCGCCAACCTCCTCTCTCTCGCCGCGTACAGCGACGAGTGGGGCGACGTCGTGGGCGAGATGCAGAACGGCAAGTGGAGCTGGTGGCAGACCGCGTTGTTCATCATCGGTCTTATCACCACGTACAAAGGCGTGGGGGGCGTCATCAGCCTGAAGGGCAAGCGCCGCGAATTCCGTCGTTTCGCCGAGAAGGTCATGCTTGCCCGTCTGGCGCGCAGAAAATCCGCTGCGCCTCCGCCCGTCGGACCGGAACTGG
>CAZFBZ010000104.1:0-1574 GCA_964517345.1 uncultured Candidatus Peribacteria bacterium
TGCGTCGTCAACTGCGGCAACGGGCTCCTCGATGCCGGCGAGCAGTGTGACACGGGCATCCAGAACAGCGACGGCCTGCCCGATCGCTGCAGGACGAGCTGCCGCAACCCGCGTTGCGGTGATGGTGTTCCGGACAGCAACGAGCAGTGTGACGATGGCAACACGTTCTCGGGTGACGGATGCAGTGCAGTCTGTCAGCGCGAGGCGGTCGCCACGGTCGGCTCCCAGATCATCGATCTCCCCGTTTCACTGCCGCCGTTCACCCCCGGCATCCCCACGACCCCCATCGGATCCGTCACGCCGATCGCCACCTCGCACCCGCCGGCCGGTCAGACGGGACCCGCCGCAGTGGCCGTCATGGCCGCCGGAGCCGCGTCGGGCTGGGCCTGGATGCGCCGCCAGAGGATGATGGCCGCCAAGGCCAAGAAGAAGTCCTGATCAGGGCAGCTCCACCGGGCGTCCCGTGGTCAGGACGGAATTCTCTTCCGTGATGCCGCTTTGAAGGTTGATTCTCTTGGAGTTCACCAGCAGGGGGGCCGTCCCCGACCGCTGGAGCAGATAGTCCCCAGGCGCCTCGACTGAAAACGACAATGTCGCGTTCTCCGGGAGTTTCCACCTCCGCAGGCCCAATGCCGGAGGATCCGACGTGGCCGCGCTGATCTGGCCGTTGCGGATCTCGCGCAGTGTCCAATCGGCCGGGATGCTGAGGTAAAAGCCCGAGGCGCCTTCCTGCCGTACCTCCACCAGACCCGGGGTGCGTCCGATGCTCTCGGACCAGTAGAGAGTGGCGCGGGAGGACAACTCCGCACCGATGGAAACGGGTTTAGGCCTCTCCACAGACGATTCAAGTCGGGGCTGGGGTCCGAACAGTACGATCGACGCCACCACGCTTACCGTCGCCAGGGCCGTCAGGCCGTGGATAGAGGAGGTCGATCGCGGGACAAGTGTGCTCATGTGTGGTGATACTATAGTCGTCCGCCCGGAAAATGCAGTTTTTTTTCTCAGCCGGCGGGGTTCGTGGTACAATGCAGTCACACATGGATCTGGATCCCCACACGTTGCAGCAGATCATCCAGCGCATCTATCAGCAGATGCGGTGTCCCCAGTGCGGCAAGCGCGTGCCGGTCGATTTCACGTCGGTCCGCATGGCCTCCGAGGAATTCATGCTGCTCCAGTTGAAGTGCGAGACGTGCGACGCGTACATCGTGCTTCACGCGTCTCTCCAGGGTGCCGAGCACCTTCAGCCCAAGACCGCCGCAAACCAGATGGTCAACGCGTCCTCCGCGCTGCATCTCAAGGATGAAGAAGTCGCCACGCTCCGCGAGGCTCTCGGCCAGTGCGACGGCTCGTTCGAAAAGCTCTTCCAGCGGTTCGGCAAGAAGGCCACGACGGACATCAGTCCGGTCGACGGTACCGCCATCGTCTGAGCCCATGACTGCGACGTCCGCCCGCCGGGCCGCACCGCTTCTTTTTTTGGCGATGGTACTCACGGGCTGCACAGCCCCCGTCGATCTGCAGGGTTCCCTGGATGATGCGCTGAAGACCGGCAGCGGGCTGGTCCGGGATGCAGAGCG
>CAZFBZ010000105.1:0-1552 GCA_964517345.1 uncultured Candidatus Peribacteria bacterium
CCGTCGTGCGCGATCACGAGTGTCGCGGTGTTCACCAGCGGATGCGCGCGGACAGACGGCGCTTCCCACACGAGTGCATCGACATAGAGCTCTACCGCATGCGCGGCGTCGTTGACGAGCGCGAGCAGCGTGACCGAGCCCGGCTCGACGCCGAGATGCGACATCAGGCGCTCCGGCGAGGCGAACGACACCCCCTGCACACCGACGGTATCCGCGAATTTCTTCAGGTCCACTGTGGTGTCATAGCCCGCAACCACCAGGAAGTGTCTTTTGCCCTTCTTGTCGCGCAAAAACAGGTTCTTTGTTTCGGCCCCGGGCATATCCGAGGGGAGGACAGCACGGGCCTCCTCACAGGTGTAGACGGGCGGATGATCGAACCGTTGGTACGCAACGCCCTGCCGGTCGAGGAAGGCGCAGACGTCCATGGGAGGGGCGGTCAGCGCAGCTCGTAGGTAATCGTCACCGTGACGTTCTGCTCCTGCTCGCCTGCGGGCAGGGGCGGTGCGGAGGGCGTGGCAGCGCCGTTGGCGGCGTCCATCTCGGCTCGCATCATCACAGGCGGCTGGAAGCCGTAGGAGCCTTCGCTGAACGCTTTGACGGGACCGAGGCTCATGCCGAGCTGGCGCGCGAGTACCATCGCCTTCTGCTTGGCCTGGGTGATGGCCTCCTCGCGGGCTTCCGCGCGCGCCGCCTCCGGATCATCCACCGTGAACTGCACGCCTCCCGCCTGGTTGGCACCCGCGGCCGTGGCCGCGCCGAGCACATCGCTGGTCTTGTCGAGATCGCGGACCTTCACGCGCAGGCTCTGCACCGCCTCGTAGCCCATGAGCGTCTGCGTGCCCGTGCGCCAGTCGTAAACGGGATTGAGCGAGAGCTGTTCGGTTGTGATGTCTTTGTCCTCAATGCCGGCGTTCTTCACCGCATCGAGCACGGCCGTCATCTGGCGCGTGAGGATGGCCATCGCCTCCTTGGATGTCCTCTGGCGCGGCACCTGCACGCCGAAGCTGAGCTGGGCGATATCCGGCGTCGCGGCAGCCTTGCCCTCGCCGGTCACGGAAATCGTCGCGGGCGTGCGGTCACGGTTTTCCATCGTCTTGCCGTAGACGAAGAAGCAGCCGGCAATCACCACGGCGAGGATGAGACCCCAGACGGGCGGGTGGATCGTGAGGTGCTGGTTGGACGAGTCGTTCATGGTGAAGAGTGGGAAAGCATGAACAGCCTAGCACGTCCGCAACTTGACGGTGCGCGGCACTCAGTCTCCGATCTCCAGGGTCAGCGACGGGCCGTCTTCTTTGACGCCGTATTTGGCATAGCCTTCGGTTTCCAGACGTTTGGCGAGTTCCATCCCGCCGGATTCGCGGATCGTTCCGGCAACCATCACGTGCACATGATCGGGACGGATGTAATCGAGGATGCGCGCGTAGTGCGTGACGATGATCGCGGAGAATGACGGCGACCGCATGCGGTTCACGCCCTCGGACACGATCTTGAGCGCGTCGATATCCAGGCCGGAATCGGTTTCGTCGAGCAGCGCCAGACGCGGCTTCAGGAG